>JAKZVK010000964.1:0-11605 GCA_047516085.1 Bryobacterales bacterium | reverse complement strand
CTGGGCGCAAGTCAACGGCTGGCGGGGTAATACATCGATTGCGCGCCGGGTCGAGTATGATCTGTATTATCTGACCCACTGGTCGCTCGGATTCGACCTGCGGATTCTTGCTCTGACCGCGGCCGGATTGGCCCGAAACCTGTTCGGCTTCGGGCGTGCCGACCCGAAAGCCCGCGATGCCCGAGTCGTTTGACGCCTACCAGTACCTGCTGCATCTGCGGAGCCGCTGGCGCGTCGTAGCCACCACCTGCGGAGTGGCCCTCGCCCTGGCCCTCGCCGTGAGCCTTCTCGCGACGAAACAGTACGTCGCGACGGCGCGCGTTCTGATCGAACCGCCGGGCAGCAGCGACCCAAGGGCCGCCACCGCGATAAGCCCGGTCTACCTCGAGTCGCTGCAAACCTACGCGCACCTCGCCTTAAGCGACAGCCTTTTTCAGAAAGCGGTGAACGAGTTGGGAATCCGCGACTCCGACCGACCCGAGCCGCTCTCCTCTCTCAAGAAGAGCATTCTCGCAGTCGAGATCCCCCGCAACACGAAGATTCTCGACATCTCGGTCAAGCTGCCCGATCCCGAGAAAGCCCAGCAACTGGCAGCTTTCATCGCGCAGGAAACGGTCAGCCTCAATCAGCGGACGATCGCCGAGAGCGACAAGGCGCAAACGGTTCGCATCGAAGAGCTGCGCGCCGACGCGCGCCGACGCGTCGAGGAGGCCGAGGCCGCGTCCATGGAGCTTGCCAAGGGCGGGTCCGCTGAAGGACTGCTCGAAGAGATGCTAGCGTCGATCGATTCGCGTTGGCTGATTCAACAAGAGATCTTCTACGCCGAAGACCGCCGCGCCGAGTTGGCCGGCGCGCAGTTGGCCGGCACCCAGTTGGACCACGCCGGGACACAGCCAAGCTCCGACAACGAAGCAGCCGCTGAATCGCTTGTCGCCGCAGAGGCGCGTCTAGCCCGTCTTCGCAGCCAAAGCGCCGAACTCGACCGCGAAATCGCGGCCAAGCGGCGCACGCTGGCCTCGACGGAAACCCGCCAAGAAGCGGGGGAGTCTGAGCGCTCGACGGCCTGGGCGGCGCTACGGGAAGCCGAGGCGCGCCTGACGCAGGCGCAGGCGACCGTGGCCGTGCGCGGCGAACGCCTTCAGGTGATCGACCCCGGCGTTGTGCCCGAACGCCACACCTCCCCGAATATCCCGTTGAACCTGATCGTGGCGCTGTTGTTCGGCGCCATCGTCTCCCTTGTTTACCTCACGATCGACTTCAGCTTGGTGTTGCGCAAGGCCGAGTCGCGCCGGCAGTCGATTCGGGTGGCCGGCCACGGCTGAGCAGGATGCATGCTTGAACACCGTGCATCCTCAAACACCGCGCCTACCTAAACACCATGCCTGAACCGCGCGTGGCGCTGGTCCACGACTGGCTCACCGGGATGCGCGGTGGCGAGAAGGTGCTGCTCGAGCTGTGCCGCCTCTTCCCCCTCTGCGAAATCCACACGCTGTTGTGGAACCGCGGCTCGGTCCACCCGGAGATCGAGCGCCGCGTGCGTCAGACCTCCTTTCTGCAGAAGTTGCCTCGGGCCGCCACGGCGTATCGCAACTACCTGCCTCTGTTTCCTGCCGCCGTGCGCTCGCTGGATGTCAGCGGTGCCGGCCTCGTCATCAGCAGCAGTCATGCCGTTGCCAAAGGCGTGCGCGTGCCCGCCGGTGTACCGCACGTCAGCTACGTCCACACCCCGATGCGTTATCTGTGGGACGACACCGGCAGCTATTTCGAAGCAGGCCGGGGGCGCCGCTGGAAGCGCCTCGCCCTCGCCGCCGTGGCGCCGTATCTGCGCCGCTTCGATATTCGCACCGTTGCCGGCGTCAGCCACTTCATCGCAAACTCCGCGAACGTTCGTCAACGCATCCGGCGGCTCTGGGGAGTTGACGCCACCGTGATCCACCCGCCGGCCGATACCGATTTCTTCCGTCCGGCCGACCCTCCCCTTGACGAGGACTTCTACCTGGTGGTCTCGTCGCTCGAACCCTACAAACGCGTTGACCTGGCGATCGACGCCTTTCGCGGGCTTCCCCGGCGTCTTGTCGTGGCCGGCTCCGGCTCGCAGGCGGACGACCTGCGGCGTTCCGTCCCGCCCAACGTGTCTTTGCTCGGCTATGTGACCGATGAGCAGTTGCTGGAACTCTACCAACGATGCCGCGCGCTCATCTTTCCGGGCGTCGAGGACTTCGGCATCGTACCGGTCGAGGCGCTGGCTTGCGGCAAGCCGGTGATCTGCTTCGGTCGTGGGGGCGTAACCGAAAGCGTCGCCGACGGCGAAACTGGCATCCACTTCCATCCGCAAACCGCCGCGGCGTTGCAGGAAGCCGTGATTCGCTCAGAGAAAGCCCAGTGGGATCCTCAACGCTTACGCCGAGCGGCACTGCCGTTTTCGCGCGACCGCTTTCGAGATAAGATGGGATCATTCCTCCGCTCGCGGGCCGGGTACCGCGCGGCGGCTTCCCCGCAACCCGTCTTCCCCTCAACAACGTGACGTCCGTCAAGGAGCCGGCTTCGTCTGAGATCTCCGCGACCCGCGTACTCAAGGGCAGCCTGATCGTCGGGATCGGCCTGTTTGCGGCGCAGCTTGCGGGCTTCGTTCGCCAACTCGTTATCGGCTACCTGCTCGGTACCGGCTCGGAAGCCGACGCGTTGTCGGCCGCGATGGCGCCGATCGAAACCTGGTGGGCGGTGTTGGCGACCGCGGTGATCTTCGGGTTCGCGCCCATGTTCTCTCCCCACAACGGGCAGGCGGCCTATAGCTTTGGCGACGTTCTCAAGCCGGTGGCGCGCTTGGCGATCGCGTCCACGATCCTCTTCTTCCTGCTGGCCGAGCCGTTGATTCTCCTGTTCGCGCCCGGGCTCGACGCGGATACGGCCGCGTTAGGCGCACAGTTGCTTCGTTGGCTGAGCCTTTCGCCCGCGGCGATTGGGGTCGCGTTCGTCTACACGGCGCTGCTGTTCAGCCACCGTCATTTCGCGGTGGCTTCGTTTCACCACGCGACCGTCAACGTCTCGACCATTGTCGGAGCCCTACTCTTGCACGAAAGCCTCGGGGTGTACGGTTTCGCGGTGGGCTATGTGAGTGGAACTTTCCTTCATCTCGCCATCAACCACTTCTACGCCCGCAGGACTGTCGCCGACGGCAGGCCGGCAAGCGGCGCGCTCGGCTTGAAGGACCTGTTAGCGGCGCCGGCCCCGATCCTCGCCCACGCGCTGGCCATGGAGCTCAACACCGCCGTTACCCGGGCGTACGCATCGATGTTCGGAGTGGGCATGACGGCTGCGTTCGAGTTCGGGTTCAAACTCTTGCGGGTGCCGCTCGCGCTGCTGGTAATCCCCCTGTCGCAGTCACTTCTGCCCGAGGTCGCGTCGCGTC
Organism: Bryobacterales bacterium; assembly: GCA_047516085.1. Classification (GTDB taxonomy): domain Bacteria; phylum Acidobacteriota; class Terriglobia; order Bryobacterales; family UBA6623; genus JAKZVK01. The sequence goes on along the minus strand of JAKZVK010000964.1, from coordinate 8,196 downwards.
CCGGCGAGGGCGCCCCCCGCCAGGCTCCTCTGCGGGCCGTCACCCGCGCCGCCTGGTTACTGGCCGGTTTTCTGGCTGTCGTAGCCGCGGTCATGTTTCTCGGACGCCAGTCGATCGTAAGTCTGCTGTTCGAGCGCGGCGAGTTCGGTGGCGCCTCCACCACCGCGGTTGCCGCCATTCTGCTGGCCTACACTCCCGTGATTCTGGGCCGTGGGTTGAGCGACTTCCTCTCGCGAAACCTTTTCGCGATGGGCCGGTTTCGTGTAGCTCTCATCACCGCGGCTGGAGCCCTCGCCGTCAACTTGGTCGTCTCTTTTCTCGTGCCGCCGGAGCAACCGGAACTTATCGGACTGGGGGCGATGATCGGCTTCACCGTGGGAGCCATCGTCATCATGGGCTACGTACTGAGACTGCGGCGCGATGCCTGAGCCGGTCGAGCAGTTCTTGCCACACCGCCCCTGGGTGGTCGAATTGGGGGTAGGGGCTCTGCTGGGCGCTCTGGCCACCGGCTTGGCGGTGTTCAGCGGAGAGAGAAGTGCGCTCCTCGGACTGGCCGTGCCCGCGCTGGTCCTTCTGGCTTGGTGGAGCTTCGGTAGGGCGTCCCGCTGGTTCTTCGTCTTCAGCGCGGCGTCTCTGCTATTGCCGCCGCTAGAGCTTGTAAGCGGTGTCTGGGCCCACCCGGCCGTGTTCGCCGCGCTACTAGGCCTGTGGAGCGGTCTGCCTCAACTGCGGTCGTGGCGCTTTCGCAACGACGCGATGACGGTCACCTCGGCGCTCTTCCTTCTGGCGCTGCTGCTCTCCGTCCCCATGGCGCTGCTCTATTCCGGCCCTGAGGTTGCCGCCGGGAGCCTGGCCCGGGTGCTTCTGTTTGCGATAGGGCTCTACGTGTTCTTCTATCTCGCTCACGGGCCGGGTTTGCCGGAGACGCTCGACCCGTCCAACTGGATGCGAGCCCTGTTCGCTCTGTGTGTCCTGGCCGCGGCAATCGCGTGCGTCGATTTCCACTTTCAGTTCGCGCCCGCCGGACCTTTCGGCGCACAGTACGTGTGGCTGCGGGACGGCGTTTACCGGCGCGCGCAAGGGTTCTTTTACGACGCCGGCATGTTGGGCAACCTGTGCGCCTTCTTTCTGCTGTTTGCCGCCTTGGCGTGGCTCCGTCCTTCTGTGGGGCGGCGTGTCCTGCGCCGACGCTGGCTGTTGGCGGGTGGGGTCGTCCTCTCGGCCGCCCTGCTCTTCTCCTTCTCGCGGTCATCGTTGCTCAACCTGTTGGCGGGCTTGGCCACGCTGCTGTTCCTCGAGCGCGGGAAGATCCGCATCGGCCGCTGGATGACAGCCTTGCCCGCCATCGCCGCCGGAGGACTGGTATCGGCGTGGGCTCTGTTCCCTTCCTTCGTCGAGTCGTACTTCGACCGGCTGTGGCTCACCGCCGGCAACCTGTTCTCCTCGCCCGAGATTTGGCTCTCCGGACGCCTCGAGTCCTGGCAAGCGCTGCTGGGTTTTCTGGGTGCGGAACCGTGGCACGCGTTCTTCGGCATCGGGTTCAAGACGCTGCCGCACAGTCGAGTCATTGGCGACTCCTTCGGGGGTTTTGGAGGCCGCCCGATCATTGCCGACAACATGTACCTCAGCAGCCTCGTCGAAACGGGCATCGTCGGCTTCACGGCGATGGTCGCCTTGATTCTGGCCGTACTTGCGACCGCACGCCGGGCTTCCCGCAGCCGAAACGAGACGGCCGCCTTCCTCGGCGCCTGGGTGTTCTGTTTCTGGGTGGGGCAGCTTTTTCAGATGATGTCCGTCGACGTGCTCACCTACTGGCGGGTGCTGCCTCTCTACTTCGGTGTCCTTGCGTTGGCGGTTCGCGAATCACGACGCAGCGAGTCGCGACGCACCGGGGAGGCGCCGCCGGCGGCTGGATGAAAATCCTCTTCCTCGACCAGTTCTCCGATCTCGGCGGTGCGCAGAAATGTCTGCTCGACCTGTTGCCGGCGGTGCACGCGGCCGGCTGGTCCGCGGAGGTCGCGGTGCCCGGCAACGGTCCGTTGGTCGAACGGGTCCACGCGCTCGGCGGCACGGCCCATTCGTATCCCGACCAGCTCTACCGCTCTCACCGAAAGTCGATTGCCGACGGATGGCGCTTCGCACGCCAGACGCCGCGGCTTGCCGAGCGGATTCGACAGCTTGCCGAAGACACCGGCGCGCGGCTCGTCTACGTCAACGGGCCGCGCCTCCTGCCTGCCGCGGCTCTGGCCGCGCGCGGACGCCTTCCGCTGCTGTTCCACTGTCACAACCATATTCCGCAGCGCGCCGCCGCCTGGCTGGCCGGACAGTCGCTCCGCTTGGCCGGTGCGTCTGTCATCACCTGCTGCCGTTTCGCCGCCGCTCCCATCGCCGGTTTTGTTTCCCGCGACAAGCTGCACCTGGTCCACAACGGCGTCGCCGAAACCCCGCCGGCCACGCGCGCCCTGTCGGAGAACGGCGAGATTCGCATCGGAGTCATTGGCAGGATCGCTCCCGAAAAGGGTCAACTCGAGTTTCTCGTGTCCGCGCGGTTGCTGGCGAAGGCCCTTCCGCGGTGCCGGTTTGTGATCGCCGGCGAAGCTCTTTTCGACGACCCCGACTCCCGGCTCTACCGGCGCTCGCTCGACCCTTTGGCTGCCGATTTGCCGGTCGAGTTCGTAGGATGGCGCGACGATGTGTCGGACGTGATGCGCGGTCTCGATCTCGTGGTGGTGCCCTCGATTCGCGAAGCCGGCATGCCCCGCGTCCTTCTGGAAGCGTACGCCGCGGGCGTCCCCGTCGTCGCCTTCCCGACCGGCGGCATCCCCGAAGCTATCGTCGATGGGGAGACGGGTTTTCTCGTCGACCCGCCCACGCCGAATGAGCTCGCGACAAAGATCCTCGCCTTGCTGCTCCACCATCCAGAGCGCCTTCGTGCTGTAGCCGAAGCCGGCCGCTCAGCTTGGCGCGAACGCTTCACGCTCGAAAACTACCAGCGCCGTGTGACGAAAATCATGAGTACCGTCGCGGATGGATTCGAGGCGTAGGGCGCAGCGGCCCCGATAGCAGTCTCACGAACGCGGCATGCCGTGCCCTGCATCCGATTAGTTACAGCGGGAAGTGCTCACCGATCAGGGCGCGGAGTTCGGCTGGATCGAACTCGATGCCGGCACGGGAGTAGCGCACCAGCCCCTTGCGGCGAAACTGGCTCATGTGTTGTGTGATGATCTCGCGCGACGTCCCCACGTAGCGCGCCAGCAATTCGTGCGTGACGGGCATGATGTGAATCGTCGAGCGGCCGTTAGGCTCCCCCAGTTCGTCGGCCAGCCGCAACAGGGCCTTGATCAGCCGCTGGCCGATGGGGTCGGTGGCGAGGCTTTCGATACGGGCGTCGGCGTGCCGCAGTTTCCGCGCCAGCACCCGTAACAACGACGGACCCAGTTCCGGCAGCCGAATCAGGATGCTGTGTAGGTCGCTCGTGGTCCATTCCATAATGGACGTATCTTCCTGAGCCACCGCCGTTTCTCCACGGTACGGGGAGCCGAGAAGGCAGGATTCGCCAAAGAACGAGTCCCGCGCACAGAAATCGATCACGATCTCCTTGCCGGATTCGGCGAAGCGGCTGAGCTTGATGAACCCGTCGACGACGAGGAAGAAGCTCTCGGCGCGGTCGTGGGCCGAGTAAACCATCTGATCTTTGCTGAAGTCTTGCGGTTTTCGGCGGGGCAGAATATCGAGCGGGTCATCCCATGTCGCCGCCACCGGAAGGGACTGCACAACCCCAAGGGACATCAGTTCGTTCCTCCCTGCTCTGTTGGCGCCCCCGGGAGGCTGTAGCCGCTCCGTGAGGCGAATGCCCGTGCTCGACACTGGGGGAGATCTGCGCCGGGCCGCTGTGCGGCTGGTCCGTACACCTGCTCCCTTGTGTTTAGACCCCGGCCGGGGACGATTGGTTTCGTTGCGGAAGAGGAATTTCGGCGTGGGCGAGAGGGAGGACTGGGAAACGGCGGGCCACGGGGAGGGGCGGACACCGCCAGGGGCGGGGATCGCGGGCCGGCGTCGTTTTAGCGCTTGGCCTGTTCCCACTGACTCTCGAGGGTCTTGAGAAGCCGGTCGTGCACGTCTTGGGGTAACGGATGGCAGTCGGTGTGCTGCACGATCTCGACCGTCTTTCGTGTGTCGTCGAACTCCACCCAGCAATCAGTACACTTCCCCAGGTGGGCTTCGAGGGTTACCCGAAGATCCGGTTCGAGAGCCCCGTCAATGTAGTCGGAGACCTGCTCGAGAAAATGTTTACACGTTACTTTACGCTTCGTGCCCATTTTTTTTCGCAACCCGGCGCAGCTTCTGTTGCAACTGAAGCCGCGCGCGAAGCAACCGGGATTTCACCGCTGATTCGGACAGATCCAGCATCTGGCCCGTTTCTTCCGTTGAGAAGCCTTCGACGTCGCGGAGGACGAACACGGGACGATAGGTCTCCGACAAGCCGTCGATCGCGCCCGCGATGTAGTCGCGCAACTCCTCCCGTCCATAGATCTCTTCGGGGGTTTCGCCCTCGGAGGGGACCTCGCGCGCCAGCGCACCGTCGGTGGTTTCGAGTTCCTGGTCGAGCGAAACCATGGTGCGGTTCTTGCCGCGGCGGATGCGCATGAGCGCTTCGTTGACGGCGATGCGGACCAGCCAGGTGTAGAACTTGGAGTTGCCCTGAAACTGGTCGAGCCGCGAATACGACTTGAGGAAGGTCTCTTGGAGCACGTCCTCGGCGTCTTGGTCGTTGCGGGTGATGTGCCGCGCGACTCGGAATACGCGCGGTGCGTACCGCTCGACGAGTTCCGTAAAGGCGCCCGTGTCACCCTGCTTGGCCTGCTTGGCCAATCCGACATCGTCGAACGCGGTCTCCTTGGAAGATACAGCCATGCAGCTAGATGCCGTGCCGAATCAGCCGGCTCCCCCTATTGTGATTGGCGGGATGTCGGTACGCAAGCGATGGAGTGGTTCTTGCGGTTCTTGATCTGCCGGGCCTAGCCTCGGGCTACTGACGGCTTCTCCCGATCCGCCCGCAAAAAACTCTTGATTCGCCCATCGCGGCCGATATGAGCCGTGGACATGGGTACTCCCCTGGATCAGGACCTGCTTCTGCGCGTGGCCAATGATCCGGCCTCGCCTGTGTATGACACGAACGAGCCGGTCGGACGCACGATCATCACGCCGAATGCGTCGGAGTTGGAAGCGGCCTTTGAACAGGTGGCTAGCGACATCTTCCGGCTGATTCAGTAGCCGGCGGAGGCCGAAGGCGAGCCTCGGCGGAGGGTTCGAGGCCCGGAGGGGTCCTTACGTGGCGCCAGGGTTTATGCCGGAACGCTCTCTGACCCGGACGAGCCGGAACCAAATAGGGTCTGGGCGACGGGCCGCACGGCGGCGCGCCGTCGAGGGAGCGCGCGGGTTCACACCCGCGCCGCTGTCCCGGCCTTTGAAATTTTCTGCCGGGCTTGGCAAGGATTTCACTCGGTAGGTACTGAGGGGCTGTGAAGAAATCGGGAATCCACAGTTGACACTGCTGGGAGCCTCGCAGCAACTCATCGTGCAAGTTGAGGCTTCCAACTACACAACCGAGCCGCGGGTGGGAACCCGCGGTTCCCCCTGGGCCCAACCCGGTACCGCCAACCACGAAGCCAAGTCCCGGTACGGGGCGATGGAAAGTAGCCACGACGCAAGCCGTGGGACGAAGCCGCGAAACCATCTCCAGCCCCGGCAAGGGGCGTCTGAGGTTTTTTGTGCTTCGGCCAAGGGTCCGGGGGTACCTATCGAACCGGCCGCATTGACCGGTCACTTGCGTTCCAGGCTCGGCCTGTTGGGTTCGCGCGGATTCGAGCCGAGAACTCCTGTGGTGGCGTGAAACCTGATTCGGATGCCGGCTACCGCGTACCGGGGCTTGGCTTCGTGGTTGGCGGCACCCGCTTGCGCTCAGGGGGAACCGCGGGTTCCCACCCGCGGCTCGGTTGTGTAGTTGGAAGCCTCAACTTGCACGATGAGTTACTCCGAGGCTCCCAGCAGCGTCAACCGTGGGCTCCCGATTTCTTCACAGCCCCTGACGGTCACGGCTCGGTTTCCTTGTCGATCTTGTCGAAGAAGACGGCCATTGCGCGGTAGAGGGCGTGGAGGTCGGACTTGGAGCTGATCTCGAAGGGGGAGTGCATCGACAGAAGGGGAATGCCGATGTCGATGACTTCCATGTTGTCGTCGGCGAGGAAGGGCCCCAAGGTGCTCCCACCGCCCCCGCCGACCTTGTAGGTCATGGTCTGCCAGGGGATGTCGTTATCGTCGAACAGTTTGCGAAGGCGAGCTGTGAGTTCGGCGTTGGGACTCAGGCCGCGTCCGTAAAGCTTGATGTTCACGCCTTTGCCCAGCCTCGGCGCGTTGGCGCGCTCGAGGCTCGACGACCAGATGGGATGGACGCCCGGGTTGGCGTCGGCCGAGACGACCAGGGTCTTGCGTAGCGCCCGGCGAACCAAGACGTCGCGGTAGCCGTCGCCTTCCTGGCGAAAGATCATTTCGGCCACCAGATCGTTGAGCGCCGAGGACTTCGCCCCAGTGTTATTGTTGCTGCCGGTTTCTTCGTTGTCGGCGAGGAAAACGACGCTGGTGAAACGAGGGCTGTCGAGGTCGAGCAAGGCGCGCAAGGCGGCGTAGGCGCTCGACCGGTCGTCCTGCCCGTAGGCGCCTAGGAGTCCGCCGTCGAAACCTACGTCAGCCGGCGCTTGGGCGGGCACGAAGCTCAGTTCGGCGCTGACGAAATCCTCCTCTTCGATACCGTAGACATTCTTGAGATGATCCTTCGCGTTCGTCAAGACCTTGGACTGCTCCTTGGTGACGCGCGAGTAGGCGACGGGGTCCATCTCTTCTCCGTCGATCACGCGCTGGGCGGTGCGCTTGCGTTGGGAGGTGTCGACGTGCGGCGCCAGGTCGGGGATGACGAAGACCGGGTCGCCGGGACGCAGCCCGACGTTGATCGAGACGACCTGGCCGTCTTTCTTGTAGACGCGGCCGATCAACGCCAGGGGCCGGTTCACCCACTGGTAGGTCTTGAGGTATCCGTTGGGCAGTGTCTGGAGCTTGACGAAGCCACCGGAGGCTTGGAGCGGATGCGGCTTGAGATCAAGGTGCGGGGAATCGATGTGGGCGGCGATGATCCGCAGACCCTCGCGGATCGGCTGCTGCCCAACGACGAACAGCACTAAGGCGCGGTCACGGTTGTTGACGTAGAACTTGACGCCGGGCGTGAGAGCGCTGTCTTCGCGGAAGGCGCGAAAGCCCTGCTGCTCGGCCAGGCGAATGGATTCCTCAACCACGGTGACTTCAGTGCGCGCCTCGGAGAGGAACTCCTTGTACTGCGCGGCATAGGAGTGCGCCTCGGCGCGGGCTTCGTCGTAGGTCGGGGCGGGCTCGTCGGAGGCCTCGTCGGCCGGCTCGTCGTCAGCTTGCGGCGCGGCGGGCAATACGGGCGCCCACGCGGAGAATGTGAGAAAAAATGCGAAAAGCGCGGCACAGAAAGAACGGAGATTCATGAGGGAACGGCGACCTCCCCATGCAGGATAGCAAAGGGATGGGAGAGGAGCCCGTTGTTGGAGGGAGTGCGGGAAGGAAGTTGGCGGCGGTTGCGATGCCGAAGGGCACGGCTTGGCCTTAGGCACGGATTCGGGACGCGCCGTACGTTGGATCGGGCCCTCTGATCGGGTGCTGTGATAGGGTGCTAGTTATGCGAAGAAGTGTGGTTTTGTGTGGATTGACGCTCGTGCTGGCGACGGCCGGCTGGGCGGCTGGCGAGCTGTCGAATCGGCGTGCTCCGGGGTTCTCGTTGCCCGACCCGAACCTCAAGCAGCACGACCTGTACGACTATCGCGGCAAGGTCGTCCTCGTCAACATCATGAAGACAGATTGTCCCCATTGCGGCACTTTCTCCGAGGTGCTGGGGGCGCTGCACAAGGAGTACCGGGGCCGCCTTCAGGTGCTGTCGATCGTCAACTCGCCTCCGGAAAACCAGGCGACGGTGCGTGACTACCAGACCAAGAACAACTTGCAGGACAGTGTGATCTTGTTCGACTGCCGGCAGGTGGCGATCTCCTACTTCAAGCTCACGCCGGAGCGCCCGAGCTTCGAGGTGCCGCACGTTTTCATCATTGACCAGAAGGGTTGGATCCA
>JAKZVK010000963.1:0-7415 GCA_047516085.1 Bryobacterales bacterium | reverse complement strand
GGCGAGCGCACCGCCCGGCTTGAGCGAGTCGTACAAGCTGCGGTTGATGGCCTCCGGATCGGTGAAGTGGTGATAGACCTTCGACATGAAGATCGCATCGCAGCATTCGGCGGGCAGGTTGGTCTCGGCCTTGCCCGCCTCTAGGATCGTCACGTGGTCCAAGTCTTTGTCTCGCACCTTCTCGCGAATCTGGTCGAGCCGCTCGGGGTTCAACTCGGTCGCGTACGCCGTCGACGCGCTCCCCAACGTCTCCGCCATGTGGACGGTCATCTCGCCCGCGCCCGCGCCGATCTCGGCCACGGTCATACCGGGCGAGAGTTGCAGCAGCGCCACGAGCCGATCGATCTCGGCTGCAGCGTCGCCCCTCGGCACTGCCCGGTGGACGACATAGGCGGCAAGAACGAGAAGCAGAGCCAGGACGATGGCCCGCTTGATCCAACGTCGGCGCGGCGCATGGGCTTGAGGAACGGTCACAGTCGCAGCGGAGCCCCGACCAATTACTACGAACCTACCGTCCCGCTGGTTCCACGATGTGGCCTAAGCCTACGGGCTTGCCCCCGTATGAGATTGACTGCACCGATCCCTCGGTTCTCAGGCCCTCAACGCAGGCACGCTTGTCGTGCATGGCGCCGCCGCACCACCCACTACCTCACCTTCCACTGAATATTCAACGTCACCGACCGCTTCGTGGACCGCAAACATCGAAACGCGACCCTCTTCCATCCGTTGCGCGGGGTGGGGTGCTCGACTAGCTGGACGGCCGGCGACGGGATGTGCACTTCAACCGCCGAGCCCGGCAAGAGGTTCCCGTCGGCGAAACCCACGGTCGCCTCCGCTCCATCGATCACAATCGTTTGATTCTTCTTGAGCTTCCCGGTCCAATAGATAATGCCCTCGGTGCGAACTTGCGGTGGTGGTGCTGGTGGACGCGGCACTAAACGCGGGGGCGGGGAAGCGGCTGCGGTCTGCGTGGGCAGGTCGGCCGGAGCAGTCTTCTTTGGAGGCACGCGCCACGCCTGGCTTCCGGGCAACAGCACTTTGCCACCCTGTTGCGGGCCACCCTGTTGCGGCGGCGCTTGCCCCGCGCCGGCGGACGACGGATCTTTGGGCGTAACCGGCTCCACAGGCACGGGCTCTCTCGGCCGTGCTGATGGCAAAGTTGCCTTAGCGGGAGTCCTCGACTCAACGGCCAACGGGGCGGGCGGGGGGTTCGCCATATTCCTCGGCGCCCGGGCTTCGGCGGTTAGGGTCCCGGCGAGAGGCGGGCTCGGCGGCCGATTCACGCCACGCGCGGGCGTGCGAGGCATTGCTGAAGATGATGGGGTCCGAGATGAGGGGCGGCGCGATGCCCCAGGGTCCAGAGGACTTTGCGGCGCGGGCGGCTGGTATTGACCCGGCGCTTCGGCACGCCGATCGAGTGATCCGCCCGGAGTGCCACCGGTCGATTCACTACTCGTGCCGCCGGCGGTGCCAAACGTGCTGGACGAAGGTTGCCTCTCATTGAGTGCCGCTTGTTGCCCGCCGGCCGGTGGTGCGGACTGCGCCTGGTATTCATCGCCGGGCTGACTCTGCGTGTAGCCCTCGGCCGAGGAGTCCTGCGCAGGCTCTCCTGAAGCGGAAAGCTCCCCGAACCCCGGTCCTGGGCCCTCCGCTCTCCGTGTTTCCGGTGCCGGAGGAGCCGACCAGTAATGGTATCCGACGTACGCGCAAGCGATCAGCAGGAACGCCAAGCCGAGCAGTTGATAAAAAGTGCGATTCGAGCCCTTGATGATGGCGGGTGGAGCTTGGACGCGCGTCGGTGTCGCCGCCCCGGGGCGAGGGGCCCCGGGTCTAGGGGCTGCCGCGCCAGGGGACGGCACCGGCGCCGATCCCACCGCTTCGTAGCTGGCCTCGATCGGCGCGGCGAGGCGCGTCTTCCGCGGCCCGCTCGCAACGGGTGCCGCCAGCGGCGCTCCGCAAGTGTCACATTTAGCTTGGTTAGCCCCGACGGCACCGCCGCAGGTCATGCAGTAGCGCGTGGTGGGAGGAGGAGCCGGCTCGGCCGCTCCGAGCCGCGTGGGGGCAGGCACCACCGGCGGCGCTGCCGCCACCGCACTCCCGCAATGCGGACAAAACTTCCCGCCCGCTTTGACGACGCCTCCACAGTTGCCGCAATTCATGGCTCCGACCCGTAGCGCTGCTTAGAAGAATCATCGCACATCGCCCGGGCGCGGGCCATGCAAGACTGCGGCGTGTACTCCTCCACCGACCAATGCTCGACGAGCCTAGCGTTTGAGCAGAGCTTCCAGTTTCGCGAGCACGTCATCCATGTCGGCCCGGGGTAGCTTGCAGACGAACTCCGCGCTCCGCGACCGCCAGTCCAGGCTCTTGACCTGATCGGCCAACACCACGCCTGAGATGGGAAGCCCTACTGGCACCGCCACCTCGAACGGATACCCTTTAACTCGGCTTGTGACAGGGCAGAGCAGGGCCAAGCCGACCTTCGCGTTGTATCGAAGAGGAGATAGAACGAGAGCGGGACGGCGCCCGCGCTGTTCGCGCCCGGTCTGCGGATTGAAATCCAGCCAGATGAGATCCCCTCGTTCCGGCTCGTAGGAACTTACCACGATTCTGTGCCGATCGGTTCACCTGTGGATACTTCCGAGTGCAGGTTATCGTCCTCAATATCTCTTAATAACTCTGAGAGAGAGTACTCAGTTTTCGAGGCCGGAGTCAGAACCAACTTGCCCTTTACGATCTGAAGATCGACGATGGCGTTCCGCTCGATCTTCGTCTCCTGGGCGATCGTCTTGGGAATGCGTACCGCCAAGCTGTTGCCCCACTTCTGAACTGTGATCTTCATAGGCGTTTCTACAATGATGATACCACTCTAGCACGTGCGCGCGCGGCACTCCGCTTCCTACGTCGAACAGATGCCCCACGCTACCCGCACCGCGAACGCTTCATTTTTCACGACCACGTACACTATCCAGATGGTCAGCAACAACTCTGCACTTACCCGCCGCGACGTGCTTCGCGGCATCGGAGCGTCATCAGCCGCGTTCCTAACGGGCTGCCAATCCGGGCCCGAGTATCGCCGGCCCAACATCCTGTTCGTCATGACCGACGACCAGACGGCGGCGCAGATGAGTTGCGCTGGCCACCCGATCTTGCAGACGCCCAACATGGACCGCCTGGCCAACGAGGGCGTGCGCTTCTCCAACGCGTTCTGCACGAACTCGCTATGCGCGCCCGGCCGCGCCACGGTGCTCACCGGATGCTACTCGCATGTCCACGGCATTCGCGGCAACTCCGAGAAACTCGACGCCGTCGAAGCCATCGACCCCGCCCTGCCGGCGTTCCCCGCGCTCTTGCAGGAAGCCGGGTACGCCACCGGGCTGTTCGGCAAGTGGCACATCCGCCAAGACCCCGTCGGCTTCGACGACTGGAAGGTCCTGCCGGGACAGGGTGTATATTTTGACCCCGAGTTCATCCACTACGGCAACCGCCAGCAGGAGCACGGATACGCCACCGACCTCACCACCGACTTCGCGCTCGACTTCCTGCGCAAGACCGGCGACCAGCCCTTCTGCCTGCTCTACCAGCACAAGGCGCCGCATCGTCCCTTCACCCCGGCGCCGCGCCACGCCAAGATGTTCGAAGACATTGAGTGGCCCTACCCCGAGACATACGACGACGACTACGAAACCCGTCCACTTGCCAAAGAGGCCGAGGACATGCGCTTCGAAATCAGCCTCGCCGGCGACTACGACGACATCCCCAAAGGCCTCAGCCCCAAGCAGAAGCGCAATTGGATCTATCAGCGCTTCGTCAAAGACCACTACCGCTCCGTCTACGGTGTCGACGAGAACCTCGGACAGATCCTCGAGTACCTCGACGCCACCGGTCTCGCCGAAGACACGGCCATCATCTACACCACCGACAACGGCTACTTCCTCGGCGAGCACGGCTGGTACGACAAGCGTTTCATGTACGAGCCGTCGTTGCGCATTCCGATGCTGATGCGTTACCCGCGGCTGGGCGTGGCGGGCAAAGTCGAGCAGCGCATGGCGCTCAACATCGACATCGCACCGACCATTCTCGACCTCGCGCGCATCCCCGTGCCCGAGGCGATGCAGGGCCGCAGCCTCGTTCCACTGCTTGAGAACGACTTGGCCGACGACTGGCGTCAATCGATGTTCTACGCCTACTACGACAACTCGTGGGCGCTCAAAGACCTGCCGCCCGAGGCGCGTACCGACCCCTCGTTCCGCTACTTCACCGCGCACCGCGTCAGCCCCCACCGGGGAGTCCGCACCGAGCGCTACAAGTTGATCGAGTACTACAAAGAGGACGGCTACTGGGAACTGTTTGACCTCGAAGCCGAACCCAACGAGCTGAAGAACCTCTACCCCGAGCCGGGCCACGACCAACTCAAGACCGAGCTAACGCAAGAACTACGGCGACTCCAGGAGCACTACCACGAGGAGGGGTAGGAGAGGCGCGTCTCGTGCGTCGGCCTCCCGGCCGACGTAGACTAACTGGTTTTCCTTCCAGCGACCACCCCAGCACGAGGGAAGAAGCGGCCGGCACCGATGCCGGCCCTGCAAGGCCAATGGCCCGCGCCGCACCGTAGAGGCGGCGGCCCCTCACCGCGCGACCGTGCCTACGCGGACGTGCAGGTGCGCTACGGCCGTCTCGCCGCGTTCGTTGCTTCGCTCGACGCGGGCGATGTAGTCGCCGGGCTTCTGGTACGCGTGGGTGGTGACCGCGTAGCCGTCCTTGGCATGCTTGTCGGCGTTGCCGTCGGATTCTACTTCGACCTTGGGGCTACCGTCGCCGAAGTCCCAGGTCTCGTTGCCGTGCCTGGTACGGAAGGCGCGGACCTTGAAGGTCACCTCGGTGCCCGGTTTAATGTCGGTCGTCGGATGGTATGCCGCGTGGAGTGTAGGTGGAACCTCGTTGGCATCCTGGGCGTTGGGGGCCACGACTTGCACCACGGCGAAGTCGTAGCCGACACGACCCTCGCCGTCGGTGACTTTGAGGATCTCGCTGTAGGAGCCGGGTTGCTGGTAGGCCCGCTCGACCGTCGCGCCATCGGCCTTCGAGCCATCCGTGAAGGTCCATTCGTAACTACCGATGTTATTTGACTTACTCCACGAGCGGCGGCCGTCCAGTGTGACCGTCTCGCCCACGCGGATGAACGCGTGCGGCCGGGCGACGGCGATTATGCCGGGCTTCGATTCCCACTGATACGCGTTCCACAGGAAAGCGTAGCCCTCCTGTGTGCCCCATTTCTCGTTCGGCTGGCGGCTCTTGACCTCGAAGTGGAGATGAGACCAGCCGCCGCTCCCTCCCTCCTTACCGAGTAGGCCGAGGGGTTGGCCGATCCTGACCCGCTTGCCCAACTCGATGCCGTCGTCGAACGAGTGCAGATGGCTGTAGCGGTAGTACCAGCCGCGGCGGTCGAGAATGTAGATTACGTCGTAGCGCTGTGAGATCGGTGTGTCGTCGTCTTGGCCCGACAGAACCTCGTCGCCGAGAGACACGACCAGGCCGTCCGTGGCGGCCACCACTTCGGCGAGCCCCTCGGCGCCACCGATGTCGAGGCCGCTGTGATAATAGACCGCGCGGCGCGACGGAATCTCCCCGCCGTCGACGAACACCGGTTGGTTCGACATCTGCGTATGCGAGGCGAACCAGCGTTGCTTGACGGGATAGACAAATGTCCCCGGCTTGATGAACGGATACCCTTTCGGCCAGAGCCGCAGCCGCGCGTCGAGATCGAGGTTCCAGGCGTCGCCCTCACGATGGCTGTTCGAGCGGTAGCCACCAGTGATCGTACAGTCGATGTCGACGTCAGTAACCGTGACCGGTAGATTGTAGTTGCCGCACTCGATCGTCACTTTCTCGCCGTTCACCTCAACGTCGACCTCAGCCTTACGGATCGCCTCGCGGATAGGGTCACGCGTCTCGCGGACTTCGACCAGCGTCACGGTGGCGTGGAAGCGGTTGCTCAGCTCTACCTTCTCGGTGGCGCCGACCTTCATGTCGACCACGCGCACGAGTGGGTGGATCGTGGACCGCTGGGCGAGTAGGGCCGGAGCAAGCCAAAGCAGGCACGGCAACAGCCATACCCACAGGCCACGCGTCACAGCCGGACGCAGTTTCGCGTGCCGGAACCTTTCGGGAAGGGAAATCATCGGGCCGGCTTTACTCACTGTCATCAAGCCGCGTGAGCCAGCGAATGGAGTTGCGGATCATGCGCTGCATCATGGGATGGCCGATGGCTTCGGGCGTGTGTCCGGGGGCGAGGTAGACGAAGCGGCCTTTGCCGGGCTCGCGCCACCATCCCGCCGGGGCCGCTTTGTTGCCACGCGAGATGTTGCGCAACAGCAAGTGCTCGCGGTCGAGGTAATACTTGCTCAGGTGCTGCTCGTCGTAGGTCTCGAAATCCTCGACGCCTTGAGTGACGGGGTGGTTCTTGTTTTCGATGCGAATGCTGAAGGTCTCGGGCGGAGGGTGCCCGCCGTAGTCGCCGCCGAAGAGCTTGTAGTAGAGGCCATCGGGCGGGTAGATGCCGTGCGAGTTATGCAGTGCGAGGAAGCTGCCGCCGCTGTGCACGAAGTCCCAGATGGCTTTCTGTTGGGCTTCGGTCATCCACTTGACGGGCGGCTTGTCGTGGCCGTCGGGCCATAGCATGCCGTCCTTGAGAAAGACCAAGAGTTGGAATTTCGAGAGCGCCTCGGCGGTAAGCGCCTTGTCGTTCTCGATGAACGTGATGGGGACGTTCTCGCGCATGAACGCCTGTACCAGGTGATCGCGGATGTAGACCGGGCTGTGATAGCGGTCGCCAATCAGAGCGAGCGCGCGTGGACGGTCGGCGGACTGGTAGACGCGGCTCGAGTTCTGCGCCAGGAGCGACGAAGCGATGAAGGCAAGTACGAGGACCAAACGCAACATGACGGCAACTCCTCCGGCATTCGCGGATTCATCCAAGGCACTGCTCATCCGCGACGAAAGCAATGGTATCAAACCGGCCGGCCGGGTGACCTCGGGGGCAGGGAACCGCGGATAAGGAGAAGTCGCGGCACGGGAGCAGGATCGGTTGCGGGAGGGGCAAACATGTCCGACACTGGAATCGTTGAAAGGGTCGGAGAAACCAAGCGCGTGCCTCGTGGCGCGGGCCTCCCGGCCCGCAGCGTCGACCTCCGGGTCGACGTTCCTGCCTTCACAGGCCCCTTTCCCCCAGGGAACGGGGAAGACCGGCGCGGACGCCGGTCCTGCCCGCCGGAGGCCTGCGCCAGTGTGCCCAGCATGGGCTGTTTCTTGTGAGTTGCAACGTACTCACCGGAACCGATGGAGGTAACCGTAGGGAACCGCAAGGTGGATCTCGCGGCCAACGCCGCGAGCCAAGCTGAAGGAAGCGGGGAACA
>JAKZVK010000962.1:0-2814 GCA_047516085.1 Bryobacterales bacterium | reverse complement strand
GATCCAGACAACCTTGCAAACACAGGATGCCGTGAAGTAAAACTCAACTCCCGTCTCGGGACGCCGAAATGGCCGGATTTGCGGTGTCCACAAATGGCCGGATTTGACCCGTTCACTGAGGGTGAAGGCGTTCATCGACTGGCTGCGTCCGCACGTTCGGGGCGACTGCTGCTTCCGGCACGAGTTCACTATGCTCAGGCCGCATCGCGACTGGAGCTGCGGTTCCATCTGGGAGGCGTACCAAAACTACCGGTGGCCGATCCCGGGCCGAAACACGGTCAGCTTCGAGGCCAATCAGAGGGAGCTGGATCGCCTCGCCGGCAAGATTCGTCGCGCGCGCGACGACGATGACTGGAGCGGTTTCATTGAGGCCGCGTGTGGCGTTCTGCGGTGGGGCGGCGTCATAAACTCGAACGCCCACACGCTGCACGACCGTGGCGAAGAGGCGCTCTCGGTGTTCCGTACGGCCAGCTCCTTGCTCGACCCGTCCAGTGCCGACACGTCGCGGCTCGATGGCGTCCACTACATGAACGCCGGGTGGACGAAGGTCTATGCGTTGATGCTGGATGGCTTTCCGATCTACGACGGGCGCGTCGGCGCAGCAATGGGCCACCTCGTGCAGCGGTATTGCGTCAGCGCCTGCATCTGCCGGGTTCCGCCGCAGCTGTGTTTCCGGTGGGGTGCGGCAAGGGGCAGGCACCACCGCAACCCGTCGACGCGTTCGCTCCGGTTCCCCAGGCTGACTGCCGCCAATCCCCGGGCGTGGGCGGAGTGCAACCTTTGGGCGGCGTGGATCTTGGGCGAGGTGTGCCGCGAAGGTAGATTCGGCAGCCTGGTCCCGCACCGCCAACTGCGAGCTCTCGAAGCCGCCTTATTCATGATTGGCTACCAGCTTCCTCATTCTGCCTGACGGGGGGACAAGTCCGGTTCCGTGAAGGACGGCGTCAACCGCGCGATCCGGACCCTGCAAGGCGGGGACGGTGACGAGCACCCCGTCGCCGTCGGCCACGTCGGCGACGCCGGCTCCAGCGGCGGATGGCGTCACCCTCACTCCGCCGCATCCCCGCCATGGAGAGGAGCCCCGCGATCACCGCGTCGAGCCTCCGGAGGGTTCGTCGGCGGAGGTGCTTTGGCAGACGCACCGTCCGCCCCCAAGCCCGAGCGCGGCCCGCCGCCATGCGGGCCGCGGCGTGTCGCTCTCGCGGAACTGCAGGGCGGCGGTGGTCGAGATCGAGGACGACCACGGCGGCGAGCTTGGCCGCCGCCGCCGAGAGCGCCCATAATGCCGTTTATGGGACCAACATCCCGGGTCCTCTCCTGCGCCGGTTCTCCCGCCGGATGCTTCTCAGTTCGACTTCGATAGCCGTGGGACTCGGGTCC
This sequence comes from Bryobacterales bacterium, assembly GCA_047516085.1. Taxonomy (GTDB): domain Bacteria; phylum Acidobacteriota; class Terriglobia; order Bryobacterales; family UBA6623; genus JAKZVK01. Next base: position 1,434 of record JAKZVK010000962.1, on the reverse strand, counting down.
GTGTCCCCGCGAAGCGCCAAGCGGCGCTTGGCGAGTTCAACCTGCGCCTCGTAGTCTTCAATGGACTCGGCAGGCTGACGGTTGATCCCGCTCATGGGCGCAGGAGCGGCGAATTGCGGAAGGGCCCGGACGCGGCGCTCCACTGCAGCGTCAACGCGGCGCTCCACTGCAGCGTCAATCCAAGCGCCAACGCCCCAGACCACGGCGCCTAGCCCCACAACAATGGCCATGACTGCGAGGATGATCTTCTGCCTGTTCATCGGTTTTACCTCCGGGGCTCCGCCTGTTTCGCGTGCCGCTGCCCCCGGGTGGGGCGAGCAAATTGGATCAATTCGTGCGCGCGCTGGCGCTCTTGGTGATGTTCGCATGGGGCTTCGTTGTAGGGCATTCAATGGACAGGCCGTAGACCGCGGCGAAGCACGACCTTCCGCATCGAACGACTTCATCGAGGAGCGCCGGCGGCTCGACGGAGCTGATGAGCGTCCTCCAGCGGGGCGACCGCCTGGTCGTCAGGGAACTCTCGCGGCTCGGTCGGTCGCTGGGTGTTCGCCGAGGTCGAGCGCGACCTGATCTCCGGAGCGCACCCCCGAGGGCCTTGCCCCGGGCCAGGTCCTCGGTGCGGAAGCTCTCGGGCCGCCCGAAAGGGCTCCCTGGGGCGTCTTCACGGCTCGAGGGCCAGCTTCATGAGCACCCGAGGGCTCAAGCCGAGCCCTTACCGTGTATTTCTGCACGAATCTGGTCGGTTACCCTAACCCGACGTCCCCTCCAGTCTCCTGGAGTCCCCCCGAGTCGACCCCGGTCTTGGCAACATTGTGGCAACGCTCCTCGCGAGGAGGACCTGCCTGTTCAGTGACGTCCCGATCACAATCAAACCGGTGGCTTTGGGTGATCAGATCCTCAAAACAGGCCTGCACGGCCTCCCAAGGCGGGTACGGACCGAAACATAGCACCTAGCGCCCACGATCGCTGGTTCCTGCGGTCGGAAGTGTCGACTGTGCGTACGTCAGCGATACCGGTCCTTCCGATTCCACCGAAGGTGGCCATCGAGCTCCTTCAACCCGTGCTCATCCTCTTCGTCACGGCGGTACGCGCTGTCACGCCCTTCGTATGCCCACCGACTCTCGCGTCGGCTCGGGGCAACCGGGATGTCTTCGCTCTCGAACCACAGCAAGCTCAAGGTCTGGTCCCATTTTGGCAGGTGACGCGCCTCTTCAACCAGAACCCCTCCTCGTTCCCAATCGCTGAACCAGACATCAGCGAGCACCCGTGACCGCTCAGGGGCAGCTCCGGAGCGAACGCGGTGCGAGATGGTCCCTTCGGGCACATCAGTGCTTACCCCGATCCACGCGCGGGCGTCGCCTAGCAGCCCGTGGAAGAAGTCTATTCGCTGAGCCGACCTGTTCAGGCAGCTTGGCGATGAGCGATTGAGCCGAC
>JAKZVK010000961.1:0-3715 GCA_047516085.1 Bryobacterales bacterium | reverse complement strand
TGCGGGGTGTCGAAGGTCAGGCAGCGGGAGAAGGGTAAGGGGGACCCAAAGGGACGGGAGGCCTTCTAGGGTCTGGCCATGACAGCTCATCACGAGTTTTTGAAAATTCTATTGCCGGCCTTTTCAATCACTTGCCCCTCGACTTACGCCGGAACCCGCCACCACGCGTGCTAGCCTGATACTGGAAACGACCGGTGCGGACAGATCGCCGGACCAACAACGACCGTTTCCTGGCCAGGCAGTTTCGATGTTGCTCTCCGAAAATATGTAAGCGACCTTCCCCCGCGAACGGCAGCTCCTGACCCAATCCGTCACGAGAGGACCGTCCGTTCATGCCCGCTCTTTCGCTCCGATCTTGAGCGGGCCGCTGAGGTCAACAGAGACTGGAGCCAGAGGGCCCTCTTTTTTTTGAACCGATTTTGAACCGAGCCGTGACCGTGAGGGAGCGGTCCGGCGTTGCAATGGAGCTTGTTGACACAGATTCTAGAGCAGACCTACGTCTCGACTCGCCCGAACCGAGCCCCGAGCGCAAGCGAGTGGGTGCGATGTCTCGTCCTCCTCAATCCGCCTCTAATCGTCCTACACTCCTGCAACCGTGCTTGCCGCCACAACCCCGCCCCACCCCCAACTCGTGGGTCAGCGCCCAAAGAACGCCAAAACCGTCTCATTCCGTTCCATTTCGTCCCACCGCAAAGTGTCAACCAGTACATTCAACCAACCCCCGTCCAGCGAGAGGTCCCGAACTCTCCCATCCGTCGCTCACCACCCGTGGCACTCCTCTGGCACCCGCAGTCCCACGGCTTGGCCGCAAAGCCGACCCTCGCCACAGATCGTCAGGCACTTCTACTCCCACCGTTTCAATCATTTGCCACCCGAGTTCCGACCTTGGAATCGGAGGAAGTGACAGAAAGGCAAAGCTCCCCAGAGTGCCAGATCGTGCCACGAGATTTCGTGAAGACGACAGGAGCGCCGTTGGTCCGTCGGCGGCATTTGACGTGGACAGCTCGGGGCTCTAGAATCGGGCCGACATGAAACGAACACGATCACGGTGGACCGGCGCAGCCTTCGCCGTACTGGCGGCATCTCTGCTGCCGCTGATGCTCGCCCAATTCCGCGACCCCGGCCTACGCCCCGACCACTCCGTGCAGGTCGAGGTGGTGGTCAAGCGGGCGGATACGGGCGAGGTCGTCCCCGCGCGCATCTACCTGTTCCGCAGCGGCCGGCTGTTCCGACTCAGCCCCACCGACAACCTGATCGCCTTCAAGCAGGACAACTTCTACCGCAACCGCGTGTGGCGGCGCACCAACAATCCGAAGTCGCTCGAGGTGACGGTTCGCGACATGTCGCACGTCATCCTCACGCACGGCCGCGCGACGTTCGACATGCCGCCGTGGGAAGAGTATCGCCTCGAGGCCCATCACGGGCTGTTCTTCGAACCCGCCGTGGTCGACTTCGCCGTCAAGCCCAACGAGCCGAAGACCGTCACGCTCGAAGTGAAACCGATGGCGCCCCAGCGCCAGAAGGAGTGGATCAGCGCCGACGACCACGTCCACATCATGCGCGCGCGCGAAGACGATGATCTGCTGATGCGTTGGATGCAGGCCGAGGATCTGCACGTGCTCAACAACCTGGAAGGCCAGCGGCAGCAACACTTCGGCGTGCAGTACGCCTGGGGCCCGCAGGGCGAGGCGCGCATGCCGGGGCAGTCCATTCGCTCGGGACACGAAACGCGCAGCGACTTCTTCGGCCACGTCCTGGTGCTCGGCGGCCATAAGCTCATTCGGCCGCTGGGCATCGGCGATATGTACGGCAACTCACCCTACGCGTATCCGCACCCCTGGGTCAAATTCAACGAGGGGCGCAAGGTGAATGGCCTCGTCGGTTACGCCCATTTTCACGGCAGCCGCGAGCAATCGCAGTTCATCATGAATCTCGCGCTCAACAACCTCGATTTCGTCGAGGTCATGCAGTACGCACTGATCAAGACCGAGGGTTGGTACGAGCTGTTGAACGCCGGGTTTCGAGTGGTCGGCACGGGCGGATGCGACTTTCCCGACCCGACGGACCACTTCATCCCGTGGCCGCGCGAGTTGCCGCTGCTGGGGCCGGAGCGAACGTTGGTCAAAGCCGAGCCGGGCGAGTCGGCCTGGGAAACCTGGGCCGACGGCATCCGCCGCGGCGACGCCGTGGTCAGCAACGGCCCGCTGCTCGACTTCACGGTGAACGGAAAACGTTCGGGAGCAGTGATCGCTTGGGACGGCGGCTCGCAGCAAGTCGAGGGCACGGCGACGGCGGTGTTCCACCGGCCGCTCGAGTATCTCGAAATCGTGGCAAACGGCGAAGTGGTCGCATCGGTCAAAGGCGACGGGAAGCAGAAGGAACTCACCCTGCCGTTCAACTTCACCGTGGAGGAGAGTACCTGGGTTGCCGCTCGCACCGAGAGCCCCCGGTTGCGCGAGGACATCCGCATCTGGGCCCATACGAACCCCGCCTACGTCCTGAGGGGCCGCCGGCCAGTCTACGTGAAGAAAGACCGCGAGTCGGTATTACGCAAGTGGGAGGGGGAGATCGAGTTCTACAAGACAGCGGGTCTGGAGTTTGAAAAGGAAAGCCAACGCGAAGAGCTGATGCAGCTCGCGGAGAAGACGCGCCGGCTCCTGCAGGGGCCACAGCCGCCGTGGCCGGAATGAGAGACCTATCAGTCTGATCGAGCGTCATGGTGGGATGTGGCGTAAGCCCCTAGGCTTGCCGAGTCTCGATTCTTCGGGACTCAGGATGGCAAGTAACCGAGCGGCCGCTAGTGGACCTGAGAACCGAGGAATCGGTTCTCGGCAAGCGTGGAGTCCTACGCCAGGTGAGGCCCGACTTGGCCGTTTGACATCGCAGACCTCTCTAAGCCCCCGCCGACTACAATGCGAGCAGACGGTCGACCTTCGCGAGCGCCCATGTCTACGTCCTCAACGATCAAAGTCCCGCTGGGCACGGAGGTCAAAGAGCGTCTGCACGCGCTGGCCGAGTCGAAGAACTGCTCGGAAGCAGATCTAGCCGCCGAGGCGATTGCCGCCTACCTTGAGCATCAAGCCTGGATTGCCTCTGAGATCGAGCAGGGAGTCAGGGAAGCAGATGCCGGTGATTTCGCGACGCCGGAGGAGGCCAAGGCAGTCTTCGATGAGTGGACGAATTGACAGTTCGTTGGTTGCGGAGGGCCTCGTGCTGCGCTTGGTGCAGGGCGCGATGCGCTGGCCGAAGCGCCCGTAGCGAACCAGGGTGGGTTGCGGTAGCGACGCCGCCTAGAAAGAAAAGTGCATGCCTAACTGGATCTGCCGTGTGACGGTGTTGCGGGTGCGGCTTGGCTGCAAGAGGTTATGCTCGATCGGTGGCCGCTACTGTCTCTGCTCCAAGGTGACCTTCGCTGAGACCTCTTGACCATCGCGCTGGACCGTGACCTCGACCACGTCACCGACCTTGGACGCCCTTAGCGCGTAGGTGAAGTCGTAGAGGTTCTTGATCTCCTTGTCGCCGAACTGCGTCAGGATATCCCCGCCGCGTAGGCCCGCCTTGTCCGCCGGCGAGTCTGGACGGATATCGGCGAACTTGACGCCGCTCTCCACGGGCCCGAAGTCGGGGATGGACCCGAAGTAGGGGCCGTAGCCGCCCCCGCCGCCGCGGCCGGGGCTCCCGCCGCCGTGCGAGGCCGCGGTCACCTTACGGAACT
>JAKZVK010000960.1:0-3433 GCA_047516085.1 Bryobacterales bacterium | reverse complement strand
ATGACGAACATAAACACGGTGACCGGCCGCTGGATGGCCGTTCTGGTGAGGTTCATGACCTAACTGCCGACCGAGATGACCCGCGCCGCCGGGCCCCGACTAGCTGCGAACGACGTCCGCCTCCGGGCTTGCGGTTGGCTGGGACGTGTCGACCTCGCGGACCTTCGAGCCTTCTTTCAAGTTGCCCTGTCCGGCGACCACCACGCGGTCGCCGGCCACGACGCCTTTACGCACTTCAACCTGAGCGTCGCTTTCATACCCGAGATCTACTTTCCGCCGGTTGGCCGTTGCGCCATCGGTGGTAAAGACATAGTGCTCGCCGTCTTCCTCGACGATGGCCCGCTTGGGGATGAGCACCGTATCCGCATGCGTGTCGGTCTCGATGTCGACGCGGACGAAGGCGCCGGGGCGATAGTCTTTCGCCGCGCCGGTCAGCTCGACAGTCACCTTGACCGTCCCGGTCGATTCGTCGACCACGGGGCTGATGCGCAGCACGCGCCCGCCGGTCTGACCCCGCTCCGTGGCGCCGAGCACCACTCTCGCAGACTGGCCGGGGCGGATCCGGTGCGTCTCCTGCTCCGAGAGATACACGTCCGCGTACAAGGGCGAGAAGCTTGCGAGCCGGAATAGCCGCTCGAGGCTCCGGACCATCTGCCCCAACTCCACCCGCCGTTCGGTGATGTAGCCGGCGAAAGGAGCGCGAATCTTGGTACGCGAAATCTCCAGCTCACCCTGCTCGATCGTCGCCTCGAGTTCCTCGACCCGGTGGGTCAGCTCGCGCACGTCGGAGGACGCCACGCGCTCGTCGTGCTCCTGCTCCTCGAGTGTGTAGCGGAGCTGGTCCACTTCTTGCTCGCTGACGAGCTGCTCTTTGAAGGCGGTCTCCTTGCGGTTCAACTCGACCTTGGTGTTTTCGATCTGGACGGCTGTTTTTTCGCGCTGGATTCCGGATTTCTCGAGCTGCAACTTCGCTTGCGCCAGTTGCTGGCGGTTCAGCCTCAGATTGATCTGAAACTCGCGATCGTCCAGCTCGCACAGCAACTGGCCCTGCTCAACGAAATCGCCCTCTTCCACCAGCAGCTTCTCGGCAACGCCGTCGGCCTGCGTGGTGACTTCCACGTCGCGGCGGGCGCGCAGGTTCGCGGTCGACGACAGGTACGACGAAATCGAGCCGCGGCCGGCTTCGGCCAGTTCGACCGGTACGACTTCGTCCTTCGACTCGGCCTTCTTGGTGGCTTTCTTGCCAGCCGCTTTGGTGGAGGCCTTGGCGCTCCCCTCCTCGGTTGAAACGAGGCCCAGATCGTTGCGGTAGTGCACCACGAGGCCGATGCCGATCAGCAGGGCGAGGACCCCGTACCCCTTGACTCGCGGACTCATCTTGTCAACCCTTCACGCTAGACACGAGACCCTCTACCCTTAGACGCCGTGATCCGCCCGCCGTTGGCATCTGGCTAGTGGAAGACTGCCACTGGCGGACCCACTCGATCTGGCTCCTATTATGAGTCATCAGAGTCTACGAATGGCGAGGAATTGTTGTTCCCGTCCGCAGGCCGAACCAGGCCAATTCAGGGCGGCCCAGGGCGGCTTCGACTCGTCCCATCAAGGCTTGCTCGCCCCAGTATCGGTGAGCACCCGCGCCCGCCTTTCAGGGCCGTCGACGCTTCCCTGTGGAAGTAAAGACGACGACCCTGCCCTTTTTGTTGCTGTTGATTGTTTAGTTTTTTCTTCTTGGACCGGAAACGGGTGGCGCGCGTACGATTCGAACCGGCTGAGCGCCGTTTGGGGAGCGTTCTTTTGGCAACGTGACGATCCAAGACCTCTCACCTGCAGCCGAGGCTAGCCTACTGAGCGCAGTGCGTAGGGTGACATCCCGTAGGTCAATCTCCACAGGTCGGTCTCAATTGCCGTAGGGACGAGTCGACCGCAAGCTCCGACTTTGCGACCACAGGTTGCCCCACGCTGCGGGCCGCGTTCCCGACCGGCTTCGGCCTTTTCGCGACCACTCGCCGCCACCTAGCTGCCGACACTCTGATACATACTCAGCCGGTAGATGAGCGCCCTGTGCGGTTTTCCGGGGTCGTACAGCACGGTCAGCGGATCGCCCTGGCTCAACTCCAACTCGCGCTCGGTACCGCGCAGTTTGCGGGGCTGCCCGTCGGCCGCGTAGCTCAACACGTAAACATACCCCGCTCCCCGCCGCCGCAACGATTCAATCACTCCGGCCGTGGCGATGCCACGCGCAGTGAGGCTGCGATGCCTTCGCCGCACCGTTTCGAAGATGAGAACCATCAAGGCGGTGAAGCCCACGGTGAAAAGTACGACTGGCGGCTGCTCAGGCCTTGTTTCAAGACCCACCACCTCGTGGACCGTAGGATTCTGCGGAAACCACTTCACCGTGATCGTCTCCCCCAACTTGAAAGAGTCGTAGATCAGTTTCTCCACTTGGATAGAAGCCCGATACTCACGCCCCCCGTCGGTTTGATAACGATAGTAGAGATGGTAGCGGGGGCCGTTCGAACCCTCCCTCACCTGCTTATCGTGGATTTCACCTTGGGTGTCATGGAAGTACTCGGCCACGTGCCTCCTGTCGGGGGTCTTCGACCGGGAAGCCGCGAACAGGATGTAGCAGGGAACCGCCACCGTCAGCAGGGCCCAGAACAGGACAATCCTTCTGCCGGACCGGCTGAGACGAACCCTCCGCGGAAGCGGCTGCCGCAACTCGGGTTCCGGACTCCACGCGCCGCCCGAGGGATCGCCGGGTTCGGACCCCGCCGGAGCTCTCGGCCCGGACGTCGTCTTCCGGATCACGCCCACGCTCACCAGCACCGAACCGCCCACGAGCGCTGCCACGCCCCCCATCAGCGTCGGTCCGATTTCGGGCAACGACGTGACGATCAGCACCGCGCCCAGCAGATCGACAGCGACTCCCGCCACGATCCAGGGAGCGGCTTTCGCCATGTTATGCCGACTCTTCTCCACCGATATCACCGATGGTAGCGCAGCGCTCCGGCGAACCTGAGACTCTGGTCCCGCAACGGCGCCCCCGCGGCCGGGCACACCGCTCTGTGGGGCGGAGTTGGTGTGGGAGGTTTCGTACATTGTCCCCGCGGCCGTTGTGCCATAATCACGGTCGGAGTGGCGGTTTACACCGTCAGGCAACGATGAGAAGACATCTCCTGGCCTGGTTGATCGCGGGCGCGGCGCTGCCGCTCGGGGCGGTCGACCGCCCCGTCTGGCGGAGTGTCGAGCTCGAGGACGTCGTGTTTAACGTCAGGCTCGTGCGCGACCTGCGGGAGATCACTCGCTTGCTCGGCAGCGACCTCGACAAGGAATACATCCTGCTTGAGTTGGACGTGAAGCCCTTGTACAACGCAACCGTCCAACTATCACGCGACGATTTCGTCTTGCGCTCCTACCGCTACGGCGACCGCTC
>JAKZVK010000959.1:0-4664 GCA_047516085.1 Bryobacterales bacterium | reverse complement strand
CTGATCGCTGGCACGACGACCGCAACGGGTCTCACCGTCCACTCGGAGTTAGACACTCGCACTTACCCTCCAGGCGTCAAGGTGTCAGATCGCGAAGTAGCGGAGATTGATCTCCGCCGTGACAAGTTCCACGGAGATTGGAACTACACGCTGCATCCCAGACGGCACTGAGATACTGCATAGGTTATTTCGTTACGAGCCCTAAGTACCACGGTGGCTGTAGCTCCTTCGGCATCAGCCGCCGGCTCACAAACAAAGTGTGAAGCGACGACGAGCCGAGGCCCACGTTGCCCAGGACGCCGCTGACAATCGCAAGAACCAGGGGATTGGGCGCCAAGCCGAGCGCCAAGAATCCCCACAGGCAGTAGGTCAGCAGCACGATGTAGTAGATATTCTTGACATTGCCTTCCTTGACCGAGCGGAGACGCCCCGAGGCGCTCCACAGGACGTCGGTCCAGCGCCGCACAACACCATCGATGGTTTGCACGAAGCCGACACCAAGGACAACGAACCCGCAAAGCAGCGTCATGTACCAAAACACCTCGCCGTGGCGGTCGGCGATACCGCGGGCGGTCATCGCCGCCGCCGCATGGCCCTCGACCTCCGCGCCGGCGAGAAATTCCAGTGAGAGCATCGCCGGAAGCGCCATGCCGAGTACCGACCCCAGGGCCCAGATCCAGATCTGGTCGCGGCCAATATGCTTCACCCAGCCCCGCCAGCGCTGGAGGTTCTCGGGCGTTAACGGGAAGACTTTGCCGACGTGCGAGAGGGTGATCTTCGTGCCTCCCACCAGACTCGGAATCGCCCCGACCAGCCGCCCCATGCCCCAACCTTTGTCGCGCGCATAGTTCGAAAATACCGTGTTCGACAATCCCCCGACACCGGCGATGGCAGCGAAGGCGGCGAGAGTGGCCCAATCGATCTCGCCTTCAGGCAATGAACCGACGCGCAGGAATCCGCTGAACACCTCCACCCACGTCTCGCGGCTGACCAAAAACAGGTCGATCACCAGCAGGTACCCGAGTACCGAGATGACCTTGCCGACCATGATGCGCTCGACCGCGTCGTAGACCTTGCCGCCGAAGATCAGCGGAACGAACGCCGCGAGAAAGATGACGTAGCCCAGCGTGCGGATGAGCGCGTCGTCCTCGGGGCCGGGCAGCCGCCCTAGGATCGCGGCCGCCACCGGCACAGCGGCGTTCGAGGCGACATAAGGGAAGATGTAACCCGCGTCGGCAATGACGTAGAAGACGATCCAGAACTTCGGTCCCGGGGCGGTACGCAGAAAGCCCACAAAGATCGGCTCCCCCGAGTACAACGCGTAACGCATCACCGACAGGTTGAAGAAGACCTGAAAGAGGATGCTGACCGCCGCGAGCCACATCACCGTGCCACCGTAGCGCGCGGTGACGATGGGGCCGAACAGCCATTCGCCGCCGCCGATGGTTGAACCCACCATGAGCAGGCCGGGGCCGATCAGGGTGGTCCATTGCGCGCCGCTGAAGCGGGGAGGCCTGGGTAGATCGCCCTGGCCCCACGCGGGCAAGTAGCGGTCGGCTTTGGCTGCCAGCGGGCTCTCGTCGGACGGCATAGCGAAGGGTGTTCATCGTAGCAGAGACCAGCGAGATCCGAGGTATAGAGTTGTAAACTGATACGCTGGTACACAAAGTGGAGGTCCTTCGATGGTATTCAAAGACATCCCGACCTGGTCCAAATGGCAGAGCTCGAGCTCCTCGTGGTTCCAAAAGCGTGCGAACAAGCCGAAGCTGGTCCGCATTGACAATTTGATCAAGAAATACCACCAGGTATTAGACATGTCGAAGATGAATATCCTGATGGAGCTCAACAACGCGATCATCGACTGGGCCGCCGACAAGATCGACCGCGACGTGGGGAGCGGCCGCCTGCAGGCGATGCGGGCGCTCGAGGACGTGGTGATCCGCAAGCTCTACGAGCGGGATGGCTGGGGTAAACATCGATATATCAAGGCGGTATGCATCGGGTTCGAGATCAAGACCGGATACTACAATCCCAATCTCACACCAGCCAGCGACGACCAGCGGAGGAAAGATGAAGTCCAAGATATCGGCAAGAGCTGCAACGAGCTGATCGCGGCGATTTCCACCGCGTATACGACTTATCAGACCCACGTACTCACCAACGCCATTCCCACGGATGAAGACAAGAAAACGCTCAAGATTTTCATGGCGCCGGAATTCTTTTTCCGGGGACGCTACGGAGCTTTCCGGGACATTGGCGGGAACGCGAAGATTCTATCGATGATGCGGACGGAGACCGGAAAAGCGCAGTACACGGACTGGCTGTTTGTCCACGGATCGGCCCTCTTCGGGACCGAGAAGCTGGTCAATGATGTGAGCGCGGGCCTGCTGCTGGAGAACTACGCGCTGGTGCAGAAGGGCGGCCCCAAGACGAACGAGCACGACGACATTATTGTCGCGAAGGAATTCCCTTCGCATGTAGATTTCAAACATCAAGGTGTCGGTGACCTCGAATGGTTCGATCCGAGCACATCGAAAGCGCAGATCGCCGGGGTATTGACCACCAACATCATGCCGGAGGGGGGCAGACAGGACCCGGTCCACGATCCTCTCGGCGCGACCATCACTTCCGCTTCGGAATTGATCGGCGGCACGATCTTCACGCTGTTCAGCATCATGTTCGGGCTCGAGGTATGCCGGGACCACCACCTCGAGAGGCTCGCCCATAGCCAGGAGGCAGGGAGAGTGCTGATTCAATTGATCCCGTCGGCCGGCATGTCGATTAAAGACGCCGGTATCGCCTGTGTGCCGGACGGCATCGTCTTTAACGTCGACGGCGTTACGCCACACGTCGAGGTTAGGGTACATTCGAACTTGATCGCCAATCCCACCGAGGTATCGCACGCCGGATCCGGCGGCGGACATGTGCGAGTCTACGAGGCCGCGAGAATCCCCTGGCCAGGGCTGGTTCGGGCCGACGTCGCGCTGCGGCTCAACCTGAGTCGAAACGTGCTGAGCGGAACGGCGTCGCCACCGCCCCGGACGCGGACGCGAGGGTGACGCCACCTGAACGCGTCCCTTACTTCTCCGACTCCTTGTAGCCGTCCTGCTGAAGCACCTCGGGCCAGATGGCGTGGCCGGGCGTGGTCGAGCCGGGCACGGTGATCGGCGAGACGGTAACGAACCTCGACTGGTACCCGACACTGCTGGCCATGGCCGCCGCGAAGGTCCCCGAGGGCGAGGCGATTAGTGGCCGCAACTTCCTGCCCTTGCTGCGTGGCCACTTCCGTCGAGTGGGACAACGATCTGTTTGCCCAATACAGCCAGCATCATTTCTCGACGGCCCAGCAGCGCGCCTACCGCACCCCCAAGTGGAAGCTCGTGCGCGACTTCGCCGGCGTCGAGAAGGACGGGCTCTACCATTTAGCAGCCGACCCGGCCGAGAAGACCAACCTGATCGCTTCCCAAGACCCGGCGGTTCTCACCGTCAAGGACGCACTCGCGAAAAGACTAACCGCGAAGATGCGCGAGATCTCCGACCCCCTCCTCCGCCGGCAAGGCACGCCGTAGGGGCGGAGCCCTGCTCCCGCCCTCGCGTCACCACACGCGCACGGGTCGGGCTAACCCTGCTGTATCATATTAAACTCCCGGAGCGGCGAATCAGCCGCCATTCGGATCAATGCAAAGGGTCACCGCTATGACATTTGGCGTCCGCAAGAAAACCGGTTTCTTGATCGCACTTGTGCTCGTCGCGGGCTTTTCCTACGCGGTCGCTTCCAGTCATCGCGAGGCGCCGTTCATCACGGGTATGCCGAAGGTCGATGGAACCGACTTCTACATGTTCCGCAGCTACGAGCCCGGCCGTGACGGGTTCGTCACGCAGGCTCTGGAGCAAGGCAACACGTACGTCAACATTCACTCCGGCTCGCACCCCCCGGGCGAGATCCGCGGCCAACTACGCTAACGAGACGGTCGCGCTGGCCCATGGCTCAAGCCGGTTTGGGGTAAGGCCCCTGGAAGGGGCCTGGTTCATTCAGTCGGGGTCACTCTACCAGGCGTCAAACGCCTGGCCTAATTGAAACCAAGGCCCGTTGAACGGGCCTGTTTGCGTCCGGCATGTTGGACTGGGGTGGGCAGTGCGATGCCTGCATCACACAATTCTCCTGACAATCCACTCGAAAACTGCTCGCGCTGCTGTATCATATTAGGCGCGCTGTGGGCTCGTTCCCATAGCCGCTCCACTGGTCAAACACGGGGACCCAAGCTCATGAAACCAGGCGTACGCAACAAGATGGCTCCTCTGGTCGTGGTAACACTCCTCATGGCGCTCTCCCTCGCGATGGCGTCCAGCCACCGCGAGGCGCCCGGCATCACAAGGCTGCCGCAAGTGGATGGGACCGACTTTTACATGTTCCGCAGCTACGAGAGCGGGCGCGAGGGGTTCACAACGCTTATCGCTAACTACAACCCGCTCCAGGACCCCTTCGGCGGGCCCAACTACTTCCCGCTCGATGAGGACGCGGCCTACGACATTCACATCACCAACAACGGCGACGCCATCGAGGACGTCACCTTCCGCTTTCGCTTCAACCGCCGCGCGAAGTTCATCACCGTGCCCGCGGGCGGCGAGGACGTGGCGATCCCGCTGATCAACGTCGGCCCCAT
>JAKZVK010000958.1:0-2533 GCA_047516085.1 Bryobacterales bacterium | reverse complement strand
GTTGACGTCGGCTTGCGCGCCGCGAAAGCGCTCGCCGAGCAAGGTGAGCTTTGACTCGACGGCGGCCTCTTCTTTCGAAGCAGCCTCGTGGCCGCCGGGTTCGACGGGCGACTCGCCGCGCGCGATGCGGTCGATGATGGCCCCGATGCGCTCCAGCGGCCGAAATGCCAGGTTCGATGCCAGGATGGCGACCAGCAGTGACACCAGTAACGAGAGCGCCGATACCGCGGCCAGCTCGGTGATCTGCGGCATCACGGCGCTGCGCAGTAGGACCGTGGAGAGAATGACGCGGATGCTCAGCACCGTTTCTCCCGACACGCCCAGTTGCCGCGAGACTTGGTAGTCCTGGTTGGGCGAGAGTAACGCGTTGAGCCGCGCCCAGGCGCTCTGGTCGTCGAACTCCTCGAAGTCCGGCGGCGGATCGAGTTTTTGCCCCGTGCGCGATGGTAATGACGCGGAGAGAATTCGATCGTCCGCGCCGGTGATGACGATCTCGATGATGAGTTGCGACGTGCCCGTCATCTTCTGAAGCAGGGACGCAAGATCCGGGTCCTGCTCGACGATGCGGGTCCAGAGTCTCGTCACGTCATCGAGGTTCGCGGGGGGGGGCGAGCGCCGCTCGGTTTCTTCGTTCACGGTCGAGAGCAGCAGGCTCTCCACGATTTCGGCGCTAGTGCGGTCCTCTTGGAGGGCGTCCTCGAAGCGCGTGTGGAGCAGGTCGCGGACGTTGAGGGCAGAGAGAGCCAAGACCACCACCACGACGAGCGCGAGGATGAAAAATTGGAGCCGGGCTCTCAGCGACATGAGGCGTGTTGGGTGCGGGCCGGAGGGGTTTCTGCAGAGAGGCCCAGCGGACTCATTGTGCGTTGTAGTCTTTGAGCTTGTTGTGGAGCGTCTTCAGGCTGATGTCTAGAATGCGCGCGGCCCGTGTCTTATTGTTCGACGTGTGCTCGAGCGTTTTGAAGATCAGCGCCTTTTCGCCCTCGCGCACGGTCGTGCCTACCCGCACGGAGATGACATTGGGATCGGACGGCTGTTTGGCCGCGGGGGTTTCGTTTGCGCCGTCGAGGCCGCCCACCAGATGGGAGGGCCGGATGGCGCCCTCGCCCGCGAGGATGACCGCCCGCTCCAGCACGTTGCGCAACTCGCGAACGTTGCCGGGCCAGGAGTAGCGGCGAAAGCGGTCGGCGACTTCGCTGTCGAGATCTACCACGCGGCATTCGTGTTTCTTGTTGAGGTTGCGAATCAGGGCCTCCGCGGTCGGCAACACGTCGTCAGGGCGCTCGCGCAGCGGGGGTAGATGAATGTGGAAGACGTTAAGGCGGTAATAGAGGTCTTCGCGCATCTGCTTCTGCTGCAATGCCTCGTCGAGGTTCTTGTTGGTGGAGGCGATCACGCGCACGTCCACCGCCAGTTCGCTGCTTCCACCCAAGCGCCGCACGCGCGAATCTTCGAGCACGCGCAACAGTTTGGCCTGGGTGCCGACGGGCATGTCGCCGATCTCGTCAAGCAGCAGCGTGCCGCCGTGCGCCAGCTCGAAGCACCCCAAGCGCCGTTGCAGCGCACCGGTGAAGGAGCCTTTTTCATGTCCGAACAGCTCGCTTTCCATCAGCGTTTCGGGAAGGGCGGCGCAGTTCACCGCGACGAACGGGCCCTCTTTGCGCGGGCTGAGATTGTGAACCGCGCGCGCGACGAGTTCCTTGCCGGTGCCGCTCTCGCCGGTCACCAGCACGGAGGCCTTGCTGCCGGCCACTTGGCGAATCAGCGAAAAGACCTGCTGCATGGCGGCGGAGGGGCCCACCAAGTCCTCGAGCACGCCTTTGAAGCTCAGTTCGCGCTGCAGGCGGTCGGCTTCTTCGGCGAGCTTGCCCTGCGCCGCGGCCCGGGCCAGCAGTTCTTTGAGCGCGTTGGCTTGAATGGGCTTTTCGAGAAACCAAAAAGCGCCCAAATCATGGACCGTCTTGAGCGCGTTGTCAATGCTGCCGAAAGCGGTGAGGACGATCGCGGTGGGTCGGGGCCCGTCGGCGGACAATTTCTCCAGCAGCTCGAACCCGTCCATGCGCGGCATGTTCAGGTCGGTGACGAGTACGTGAGCGGGGAAGGTGGTGAGCTTTTCGAGCGCCTCCTGGCCGTCGGCGGCGGTTTGAACGGTAAAGCCCCAGGAGGAAACCAAGGCAGCCAAGCCATTGCGCTGGTCTTCTTCGTCGTCGGCGATGAGCACGCGCGTCGGGCTGGCGCTTTCGACTTCGGGCATTGATTCTATTCTAGCGGTACGGAAGTCGCCGGCTTGCACGGAGGGGGGCGGATCAGCCCTGCCTGGCGGGCGTAGCACGCGACGCCCCTACGTTCAGCCACTGGTAATTCCGGCCTACGAGCACTACAGTAGAGGTCGTTATGGTGCTTACACGAAGGCAGTTTGTCACAAGCTCCGCCGGGCTGGGCGCTGCGTCGCTGCTCGGCGCTGAACGCGCCAGAGCCGCCGGACGTGCTGGAGCTGCACGTCCTGGAACTACAGAAAATGGTTCGTCCATTC
>JAKZVK010000957.1:0-2572 GCA_047516085.1 Bryobacterales bacterium | reverse complement strand
TGACCTGTCGCAGGCGGAAGCCGTGCGTGACTTGATCGAGGCCACGACGCTTTATCAGGCCCGCGTGGCGACCCAGCAGGCGCAGGGGGCGCTGGCGCGACGGCTGGCTCCCATCAAGAAGCAGCTTTGCGAACTGATCGCGCTGCTCGAGGCGGGCATCGACTTCGCCGAGGACGATATCGACGTCGCCGGGCCGGAGCAGATCCTCGGACGGCTCGATCCGCTGATGGCCGACGTCCGCCGGCTCGTCGAAAGCTACCGCTACGGGAAGGTCGTGCGGGGCGGCATCACGCTGGCGATTCTCGGCCGGCCCAACGTGGGCAAGTCCAGCTTGTTCAACCGGCTACTGGAGCAGGAGCGCGCGATCGTCACCTCCACGGCGGGTACGACACGTGACGCGGTGGCCGAGTTCTGCTCGATTCACGGGCTGCCGGTCAAGCTGATCGACACCGCCGGCATCCGCGCCACGTCCGACGTGATTGAGACCAAGGGCGTTGAAAAGAGCTATGAAGCCCTGGCCGATGCCGACCTGATCGTGGTGGTGATCGATCTATCGCAGCCGCTGGAACACACCGATAGAGAGTTGTTGACCCGAGCCGCCGAGGGCGGACGCAGCTTGGTCGTCGGCAACAAGAGCGACCTCACCGCCAAGGCGGAGTTGCCCGAACCTCTCGCGCGGGTCAGCGCGATCACGGGAGAGGGGCTTGACGAGCTGCGACGGAGAATTTACGAACACGCCGTTCCTCGGCAGGCCGAGGGGCAGGAGCCGGGCTTCATCACCAATATTCGCCACGAGGGGCTTTTGCGAGAGTCGCTCGCGGCGCTTGAACGCGGTCGCGCCGCGGTGTGCGACAGCGTGCCGCACGAAATGCTGTTGCTCGATCTCTACAGCTCCCTTCGACCGATCGACCAGATCACCGGCGCTACCACGGTGGAAGACATCCTCGACAGCATCTTCTCGACCTTTTGCATCGGTAAGTAGCTCAGTGAGCCGCGCCTTACAATGAGGTATGCGAGCTGTTGTACACGTGACTCTGAAGAAGACCGTGCTGGATCCGCAAGGGCGCACTATCTGTTCTACGCTGAACGGCCTGGGGTACAAGAGTGTCGTCGATGTCCGTCAGGGTAAGTACTTCGAGATCGAAGTCGAGGGAGTCGCTTCCCCCGACGACGTGCGCCGCGAAGTCGAGAAGATCGCCAAGGACGTGTTGGCCAATCCCGTGATCGAAGAGTTCCATGTCGACTTGGAAGGTGGATAACTCATGTGCGGGATTGTTGGATACATCGGGTCAAGCAACAAGGCGGTCCCCATCATCGTCGATGGCTTGCGGCGGTTGGAGTATCGCGGCTACGACTCCGCCGGCATTGCGGTCGGTAACAGCGGCAGCCAACCGTCGGTGCGCCGGGCAGAGGGGAAGCTTCGCAACCTTGAAGAGACGCTGAGGCTCGATCCGCTCGAGGGCCACTACGGCATCGGCCACACGCGCTGGGCGACCCACGGACGTCCCACCGAAGAGAACGCCCATCCTCATCGCGACTCGACAGGCGACATCGTCGTCGTCCACAACGGCATTGTCGAGAACTACCTTGGACTCAAGCAGGATCTCGAGGGCGATGGACACGAGTTCGCCACCGAGACCGACACCGAAGTCATCGCGCACCTCATCGAACGCCACAGCCGCGATAGCTCCAATCTCGAAACAGCCGTGGTGGCAGCGCTGGCCCAAATCGAGGGGCTGTACGCCCTGGCCGCCATCTCGCGCCGCGACCCGGACAAGATTGTCGTGGCCCGCTCGGGCCCGCCGGCGGTGATCGGCCTCGGCGAGAGCGAATACTTTCTGGCCTCCGATGTGCCTGCGATTCTGCACCACACGCGCGACATTTTCTTCCTGGCCGATGGTGATGTGGCCGTCCTCACGCCGCGCGGCGTTCGCGTGATGGACGACGAAGGCCGCACCGTCACGCGGCCGGTGCAGCACATTCTCTGGGACCCCGTGATGGCGGAGAAGGGCGGCTACAAGCATTTCATGCTCAAGGAGATCTTCGAGCAGCCGCGGGCGGTGCGCGACACGACCCTGGGCCGCATCGGACGCGACAGCGGACGGATCTTCCTCGACGAAATGGACATTGCGCCCGAGGAGTTTGCCTCTATCGAGGCCGTGCGCCTTGTCGCCTGCGGCACGTCCTGGCACGCGGCGCTGGCGGGCAAGTTCATGATCGAGAAGCTGGCTCGCTTGCCGGTGGAAGTCGACTATGGCAGCGAGTTTCGATATCGAGACCCGATCCTCGACGAGAAGACGCTCACGGTCGTCATTAGCCAATCGGGCGAAACGGCCGACACGTTGGGCGCCCAACGCGAGGCGAAGCGCAAGGGCTCGAAGACCCTGGCGATCTGTAACGTCATTGGCTCGATGGTGGCGCGCGAGGCCGCGGGCACGATCTACACAAACGCTGGGCCGGAGATCGGCGTCGCTTCGACCAAGGCCTTTACCTCGCAGTTGACGGCACTCTTCATTCTTGCGATCTATCTGAGGCAGCTCCGCGACGGAGAGGTCACAGCCGAGACCCACGA
>JAKZVK010000956.1:0-4985 GCA_047516085.1 Bryobacterales bacterium | reverse complement strand
AACAAACGAAAAAAAGCACACACAACCGGTAGTGAGACATGCGGGTCGAGCCTCCTGTGCGGGATCAAGCTATGGGCTGGGCTTTCGGCAAACCCAATCTTACGCCATCGCACGGGCTGTGGGAACTCGTTGCGGTCCGCGGGCGATTCGAGGCGGGCACGGCATGCCGTGCCCCTACATTTCGTGGGCGGGGCTCATGCGACAATGACGATGCATTGACGAGTTACAAACATCGCCGGGAAGCAACTTGGATCGCGACAGGCGTGGCCCTGGCCTGCGTCGCTCTCCTCTCCATACCGGCGGACAGCGCCTAACCACCTTACGGCCTCGAGACCCGTGTGCCGTGGACCACCTCGCGCGTCATCGGCTCCCCGGAACCGCCCTCGCCCTACATGCCGGCTCTCGCGTTTCCGCAACTCGAGTTCGACCGCCCGACGCTCATCACGCGCGCGCCGGGCACCGACCGCCTCTTCGTCGCCGACGTCGAGGGACGCATTCACTCGTTTGAAGACCGCCGCGACGCCACGACGACCGACCTCTTTCTCGAACTCGACTCCAAGTACGATCGCAAAACCGGCCGCACCGTCTACCGGCAGATCGTCGGCCTGGCGTTCCATCCCGAATTCGAGCAGAACCGATACGTCTACGCCTACACCCGCGAACGCTTGCCCAAGCCGGTCCGCTCACGCATCTCGCGCTTCGAGGTGTACCCCGATAATCCGCTCAAAGCCGACCCCGACTCGGAGCTGATCGTCCTTGAGTTCCCCTCGATCGGCCACAGCGGCGGCTCGATCAAGTTCGGCCCCGACGGCTATCTTTACGTCGGCACCGGCGACGGCTACGGACAAAGCGACCCCATGGCCACCGGACAGTTCACCGGCGACCTGCTCTCGTCGATCCTGCGCATCGACATCAACGGCACGCACTCGGTCAAGCCCTACGCCATCCCGCCCGACAACCCGTTCCTCGACACGCCGGGAACGTTGCCCGAGATCTGGGCGTTCGGCTTCCGGCAGCCGTGGAAGATCAGCTTCGACAAGAAGACCGGCGACCTGTGGGTGGGCGAAGTCGGCCAGGACCTGTGGGAGTCGATCTTCCAGGTCAAGCGCGGCGGCAACTACGGCTGGAGCGTTAGGGAAGGGTTCCAGTGGTTCCGGCCCGAACGCCCGCGCGGCCCCGCGCCCCTGTCGCCGCCCGTCGTCTCGCACTCCCACGGCGAGGCGCGCTCGATGACTGGTGGCTTCGTCTATCGCGGTTCGCGCCTCGAGGAACTCTCGGGCGCCTACATCTACGCCGATTGGGAGACCGGAAAGATCTGGGCGCTGCGCTACGACGGCGAGACGGTCACCTGGCATGAAGAACTCGACGACTCCTCGCTCGACATCGCGGCGTTCGGCGAGACGCACCAGGGCGAACTCTACATGCTGACGCACCGCACGGGCCGCATCTACGAGCTGATCCGGCGGCCCAAGCTGCGCGAAGACCGCGACCGCCCGCCGTTCCCGCGCCTGCTGAGCGAAACGGGCCTGTTCGCATCGGTCGAAGACCACACACCCGCGCCAGGGCTCATTCCCTACACGGTGAATGCACCGCTGTGGTCCGACGGCGCGGGCAAGGAGCGCTTCATCGCCCTGCCCGGCGAGAGCCAAATCCACTACGCGACGGACGACCGCTGGAACTTCCCCGAGGGCTCTGTGCTGGTCAAGACGTTCCTGCTCGAGATGGAGCAAGGCAACCCGGCCAGCCGGCGGCGGCTGGAAACTCGGCTGATGACGTTGCAATCCGGCCCCGAGGGCCGCGAGCAGTGGGCCGGATACACCTACCTATGGAACGACGAGCAGACCGACGCCGAGTTGCTCGGCAAAGATCCGCTACGCAAGACCTACACCATCCGCGACGCCGGCGCACCGGGAGGCGTCCGCGAGCAGACCTGGTATTACCCCAGCCGCACCGATTGCATGATCTGCCACAACGAGAAGGCCGGCTTCCTGCTCGGGTTGAACACGCGGCAGATGAATCGCGAGCACGACTACAGCCGAGTGGTTGATGGCGCAGGGGTTGATCGTGCAGTGGTTGACAACCAAATCCGCGCGCTCGATCACATCGGGCTTTTCGAAAATCCGCTTCCTCTAGCGCCCGCCGACCTGCCGCGCCTAGCCGACCCGGCGGACGAAGCCGCGCCGCTAGATCGCCGCGCCCGCGCCTACCTGCACGCCAACTGCTCCATCTGTCACCGCGGCGGCGGAGGTGGCAACGCCGACTTCCGGCTGCTATATCCCATGACGCTCGACCAGACCCAGACCATCAACATGGACCCGATGCACGGCGGCCTAGGAGCCGACAACGCGAAGATCGTGCGGCCCGGCGACCCGCCACGCTCGGTCCTCTACACCCGCATGGCCACGACCGGCCAAGGCCGCATGCCGCACATCGGCTCGCTTGAAGTCGACCAAGCCGGCGCCAACCTGGTCAAGGAATGGATCATGCAACTCGGCCGGGATGCTGAGTAGCGGGCCGGTTCGGCTAACCGAGCTTCGCCCGCGTCATTCGAACCTCAACGGCACGAGCCGCGACGTATCCCCGAGAGCCATCACAAAGGCACAGCCCTAACTCTGCACAGCCCCGACTCCACAATCCGGGTCATATCGCGGTCCTTAGCCAGCAGAAGCGTGCCCGCCTCATGCGCCATCCGAAGGATCAAACAATCGATGGTCGACCGTACCGAGATCCCGCGAGCCCGCAGGCCACGATAGAGTTCGGCAGCCGCCAGGTAGGTGGCGGGTTCCCTTGGCGTTAGCATTGGCATGTCGCGGAAGAAGCTTTCAAGCGTCTCCAGGGACTCGCGATCGCGGATGCCCTGAAAGAACTCGGCTACCACCACACCGCAGGTCGCAATCTCAGCCTCATCCTCAATCAACTGCGCGAGTGCATCAGCTTCGCGACTCGTATGGCGATTGAAGAAATCGACCCAGACGGACGTGTCGACGAGAACCGTCACTTGCGCTTGCGGAGATCGTCCAAGTTCCCCTGCCAACGAACCTTTCCACGTAGGTCCAGGAGGCCTTTGCGCCGCTTCGTCCGGGCAAACTGCCGCAACGCCTCATTGATAACGTCTGTCTTGGTCTTGCCCTTCGAATGCCTCATGGCGGCAGCCAAGGCTTCATCATCGAGGTTGAGTGTCGTCCGCATGATCTGCATTGTAGCGCATATGTTTCTCTACGAACATATGCCTGCACGTCCGAACCGCCTACCGTAGGCCCATCACGGCTCAAGGGTGCCGGCCGTCACCCAGAGTTCCTACCCAGAGTTCCCGCCCAGAGTTCCCACCCAGAGTTCATAGTGCCGCAGCCGGATCGTCGAGCGGCCCTTCTTCTTGCGCACGTACCGGGAGGCATCTCGAGAGACTGTCGGGAGCCCGAGTTCATTGAGGCTTTCGGTGAGCCGGTTGGCTTCCTCTTTCTCCGCCTTACTGAAGTAACGAAGTGCCGTCCGTTTCGGCCCGGCCTTGAGCTCGATCCCGGGAACAACCAGTCCCTGATCCGCATGCCTTTCCTCTAGCTTCCGCGCGATCTCCGCAAGTCGTTCACGCTGATCTTCGCTTGCGATGTGAATATACAGTCTCGGGGCCAACTTTCTCTCGATCTTGACCACGCTCTGGGTCGTAGCCTGTATCTGCTGCAAGGTCTCAAACGCGCGAAGACTCTTCTGGGCGGTTGCGGATTGCTCGGCATTTTGAGCCAGTTCCTCGATTGCCTCTTGCGCAACGGAGTCCCAGAATTCCGGATTGCTCTTTGCGATCTCAAGTGCCAGATCAGCTACCTCTTGATCCGTGTCGTCGACGATGACCGCGAGCAGCGACCCGGCCAGATCCGGAGTGAGCTGACCTCCCGCCGCCAACTGCTTGACGACCCGCAAGGCAAGCTTGCGCTCGACCGCGCTTTCCGACGACAAATGCGTGATCAGAGAGACCGCGCGTTCCACCGACTTGATCTCCTCGCCAACCAGCCAAATGGCTACGGGGATCAAGATACCGGCGAGGGTAGAAATGATCTTGGTCCAAACATCGATCGTGTTCGACCAATTACGCTTTTGCCGCTCCGCCATCACGCCTCCTTTTGCGGCCCCCGGTCTCAAGGGACCGACACGATTATAGGCGGGCCGGGCGAAGAGAATCGATTCCCGCGCTGCGACCACTCACGACGGCGAGATTCCATCGGCGCTCTGTCGAGGCGTGGGCAGGGGCCCGCCTTAGCGACAGCCACGTTGGTGACCTGCACTGGCTAGCCGGCTTTTTGGCAAGGTTTGGCGAGGTTCTCGGCGAAGTTGTCATCCATGGCTTGTCGCGTCCTCCCTCTTGACCCTCGCCGGTCTCAGGGTAACGCACCGGTCTGTGGCAATCGGTCGTTTTCGCCGTAAGTTATTGATTCTGTGGGATGAGGAATCCGTGACTGGCTTCCGTAGAGGGAGGATCTTGCACAGCGAAATCGTTATGTAACGCTGGTTCAGATCGGCGCCGCCGTGAGGTCGCCCTGCCAAAACTCGAGTTCGTGTTCCCATCCGAGCCCCCCTGAACGCACGGCGCTCGGGGCTACACTAGCAGCAGCAGTATGCACTACTGATGAGCAACACGTTCGACCAGATCCTCGACCTAAATTAGTTGCTCGCCAGGAGGTCGTAGTCTCAGAGCATGGCTACGATGAACTCGCGGCCGATGATATCCTGATCGAAGATGCTTTCAGCGGTGTTCGTGGGGGCTTGGTCGTTGAGGACTATCCAGACTACCCGAAGGGGCCGTGTGTCCTTGTGCTGCAGCAGGATCGGAATGGCAAGCCGATACACGTCCCGTGGGGCATCCCGACAGCAGGGAGCAGCCCGGCCGTGATCATCACTGCGTACAGGCCCGATCCGGACCGCTGGACGGAGGACTTCTCAAGGAGGATCTCGTGAGCAAGGGACGCCGCAAGAAATTTGTGCACGAGGGACGA
>JAKZVK010000955.1:0-3333 GCA_047516085.1 Bryobacterales bacterium | reverse complement strand
CTCCAGCAGCGCGCCTTTGAGCTGCTGCAAGTTCCCTGCCGCTGATCCCTGTTCCCAGTAGCCGACCTGCCCGTTTCGCTCTATCCTCCACACCCTCAGTCATTTCCTGCTCTCAGGCGGGGGGAACTTCGGTCTAGACGACCCGGTCTCACCCCGGTCCGACAGCGACCAACCGTGTCGGGCCGTCACTACGCTCGGTTTCTTCAGCGGCGCATACTTACCGAACAGGTCCGCCTTCTCTCAACACGTTCGGGGAAAGGTCGAGGGTCCCTGCCGGACCGCTCCCTCACGGTCACGGCTCGGTTTTGCTAGAACCGAGGCATGCGTCCCAGTGCGGGCCCGCAGGCTTACCTGATTACCTTTAGCTGTTACGGGACGCGGATTCACGGCGGTGAACAGGGTTCGGTTGACCGCAATCACAACCTGCCCGGTGGTCGGTTGTTGCCCGAGAATCCAAGGCGGAGGAGAGCCGAGGAGAAACCGAGCATCGTGACGGCCCGACACGGTTGGTGGCCGCAGAATGGGGCAGTGCCGGATTAGTCTAGATGCAATCTCGCCGCGTCAGGGTTCGTGCCGGACCGCTCCCTCACGGTCACGGCTCGGTTGACGACGCCGATGTCACCTTCAGCCGCACATGGGGTTGCTAGAATAGGGGCGACTTCATTGGGAGCGATGCGATGCAAAACGACAGTTCACGACGTGACTTCTTCTTTGGCATGTTCGGCAGTGCGATGACGGCTGCTTTGGCTCAACAGGCGCTGGCGCAGCAATCCGGCTCGAACGGGCTTCCCACGCGCCGGTTGGGCCGCACCAACGAGCAGGTGTCCATCCTCTGCCTGGGCGGCTGGCATATCGGTGCCGTCGAGGACAAGAAGGAAGCCATCCGCATCATGCACGCGGCCATGGACGAGGGCATCAACTTCTTCGACAACGCCTGGGACTACCACGACGGCGGCTCGGAAGAGATCATGGGCAAGGCCCTCGCGATGGACGGCCGCCGCAAGAAGGTCTTCCTGATGACGAAGAACTGCGAGCGCGACTACGAGGGCAGCAAGCGCAATCTCGATGACAGCCTGCGCCGGCTCCAGACCGACTACCTCGATCTGTGGCAGTTCCACGAGAACAACTACGACAACGATCCCGACTGGGTGTTCGATAAGGGCGGATTCAAAGCCGCGATCGAAGCCCAGAAAGAAGGCAAGGTGCGCTTCATCGGCTTTACCGGCCACAAAGACCCGCGCATCCATCTCAAGATGCTCGGCAAGCCGTATGACTGGGCCACCGCGCAGATGCCCATCAACATCATGGACGCGCACTTCCGAAGTTTTCAGAAAGAGGTCGTGCCGGTGTGCCTCAACAAGAACGTCGGAGTCATCGGCATGAAGAGCCTGGCCGGCTCGCCCAACGGCACCGACGGACGCATCCCGACCAGCACCAAGATCACCGCCGAGAAGTGCATCCGCTACGCCCTGAGCCTGCCGATCTCGAGCCTCTGCGTCGGCATTAGCTCGATGAAGGACCTGGAGCAAGACCTCAAGATCGCTAGGAACTTCGAAGCGATGTCCGACACCGACAAAGCGCAGCTACTCACGATGTCCAAGGGCGATGGCACCGACGGCCGCCACGAGCTATTCAAATCGACGCAGCACTTTGATGGGCCACATCACCGGGTCCAGCACGGGTTTGCGACCGAGTCGGCCTAACGCCCGCCGCCACATCGCTTCGTCGGCACCTTTCCGTATTCCTCGTGCATCAACGCCCGCGTGATGGAAGTCTTTCGCACTTCGTCTCGGATGTCGGCGGGCCCCGGGGGCATCGTCGTCTTCCACTGCAGCGACCCTCGCTTTCAAACGCACTTTCACGAGTTTTTGCGGCAGGGCCTGGGTCTCGACAGCTATGCGCTGGTGGCCGTTCCGGGCGGCGCGCAGTTTCTCGCCCTCAGCAAGTACCTATCGAAGTTCGCGTGGGCGGGATGGCGATGGGTGAAGTTTCTTGGGCGGCTTCAGAAACCGGTGCGCGTTATTCTGATCGCCCACGACGACTGCCGTTGGTATCAGGACTCACGGTTTCTGACGTCCCGGGGCACTGCCAGGGAGCGGCAGGTGCGCGATATGGAGCGAGTGCGCGCGTCGCTTGAAAAAGGCTACGAAGGCGTGCGAGTTGACTTGTACCTGGCGAGGCTTGAGGACGGCGGGGCGGTCTTTGAGGCCATTTGAGGTCACGGGCCGCCCGTATTCTCCAGCGTGACTGAATCCACCGTGAGTATCGCCTGTGATCCCGGTGCGATTGCGGACACCGCGCCTTGCACGGTATACACCGAGCCCGCCTGAAAGCTTCTTTTCGAAGCTTCCTTGTTGAACTCGAGACGGTAGGTCTGCTTCAGCCCCGAGGTCTGGAAGACGAGGTCATGCTCCGCGGTCGTGATCGTCCCCTTGGCCTCAACCTCTGTCCGCAGGATCTTCGTGCCGTCTTGCGTGATGCGTGAGAGCAGCGGAGTGAGACGCACGCGATTGTTGGGCGTGAGATGCAGGGTCGCCACGCCCCGCTCGGCATCGATCTCCACCCGCTCCACACCCCGCACTCGCCCCAGCCGCCCTTCGAGCGACGCGATGCACGAGGCGCACCCCGTGTCCTCGAACGTCACCTCGACCTTGAGGAACTCGGCGCCGAGAGGCAGTGCCGCCGCGAGCAGAGCCAGCGCCAAACGCGCACCCGGCCGCCCGGCCGAACCGCGCACCCCCCATCGCTGCTCAGAACCCCGGCCGACACCTGGCCGCTCGGGCAGCATGGCAGGCGTCTTCATACACAACGCCGAACTGGGGTGCGGCCGACTGGGCTGTCGTCCCGCCGAACCACCGCGATGAACTGATCCCTCAATGGCTCTCCTTCCACCGCCCTACCAGTGTAGCGGCAGGTTCGAAGGCAGAGAGCCCGCTGTCGCAGCCGAGCCTCAGCCCGCCAACCGTTTTTCGAGGCGGCCCAGGCACCCGGTCCAACCTTCGGAGTGCTTGTCGCGCCAGTCGCTGTTCGGGAACAGGTCGTGCGTCAGCGTGACTTCCGTCGCGGACCCCAGGTCACTGAACTCTACCGTGACGACGGTGTCTTCGACCGTGCCATCCTCCCACGACCAGGTGTAGACGAGCTTCGACGGCACCTCGACTTCACGATACTCGCCGATCGCCGTGTGGACGTTGCCGCCCGAATGCTTCATCTCAATACGGTACTTACCGCCGACGCGCAGGTCGACTTCGGCGTGGGTCTCATACTCGTCGGTCGGCCCGCACCAATGCTTCATTTCTTCCGGTTCGGTCCACGCCCGGAAGACTTTTTCAC
>JAKZVK010000954.1:0-5486 GCA_047516085.1 Bryobacterales bacterium | reverse complement strand
GCCGTGCCACGTGCCTGCGTAGAGCGTGGCGGGGTTGGTTGGGTCGATCACAAGGGCTCGCACCGTCTTGTCGATCAGGCCGCGATTGATCTCACGCCAGCTTGCTCCGGCGTCGGTCGTTTCGAACACGCCGCCTCCGTCCGTGCCGGCGTACAGGGTCGAGCCGTCGCTGGGGTCGATCACCAGCCCGCGCACGCGTAGGTTCGAGAGCCCGCCGTTCATCGGGTGCCAGGAGCCGGCGGCGTCAGTGCTTTTGTAGATCCCCATCTCGTACGTGCCGGTGTAGATGATGTCTGGGTTCCTCGGGTCGAGAACGATGACGCGGGGTGAGAGGTTATCGAGGCCGGTGGAGGGCCAGTTGTCCTGGCCGCCGCTGGTGGTCTTGCAAAGCCCTTTCGCGGCCCCGGCGTAGATGATCTCGACCTTGGTCGGATGTAGGGCGATCGCTTGGGTCTCGCCGCCCCCGGGCGAGCCCATCTGCGCGTCGAGGGGCGCGAGGGCTGCGAGGAGGGCGACGGCACCAACGGATAGGCCCGTGCGATACCGCGACGTGTTCTGCGAGGTCGGGCGGGTGGGCACGGCATGCTGTTCAGTTCCATGACATCGTTTCCACTTGCGTTCGCCTGCTGTTGGCCCAGAAAAGGCGAAAGTGCTGAAGGGATGGGGCTTACTAAGCGATCGATCGGCGAGACGCAGGGCCAGCGACACACGGCATAGTGGAACGTCCGTAAGCGGTGTGAATTCAGGCCTGTCAAGGCCCGCGGGAGTCGGCCGTGAGGGAAGCCTTGACAGGGCTGGATTCGCACCGCAAACATTTTCGCTGCCGTGTGTTGCTGAAGTGGAAACGATGTCATGGAACTGAACAGCATGCCGTGCCCCTACACGGTGCTTCATGGGCCGTGCTCCACGTGCCAGGGGAAGGCGTACGACGGTTTGTTGACGTAACGGCGCATCTTAATACGCAGCGTGGCGCCCGCGCCGGGTTCGAGGTCGACTCGGAAGTGGGTTCCGCTGACGTTAGCCGTTCGCGTCTCGGCTTCGAGGACGTTGCGGGGTCGGGCGCCGACGGGCTGTTGCGGCTTGGCAGCGCGGTAGTCGACCGTGGTGATCGTGTGCTCTCCGTAGGTTCCGGCCTGAATGAGCATCCTCTTTGTTTCAAACAGGTTGGTGTTGATCAGCTCCAGTTTCACATGATCGCCAGAAAAGCCGGTCACGAGCGCGGAGACGCCCTGCGGGAGCCCTGGCCGGCGGCGACGCAAGTCGAAATAGCGGAGCCGCGAGTGGAGCATCTCGCCGCGCTTGTGGACCGGCAAGCCGGCGATGGTCAGCCGTACCAGGTTGTCGGTGGGCATGGGTTCGAGGGCGAGCCATTGGGCGTCGAACCATGTCTCGGGATCGCCGTGTTCGTTGAGGATGCGCTTGAGCTTCTGCGCGACGAATCGCAGGTCGGCACGGAGCGCGGTTTCGGGGAAGGTGGGATTCGAGCCGCTGACGAATTGAGCCCAGCCGAGATCGGCGTTGCGCAGAGAGCCGCCGGCCTTGCGCTCGGCCTCGGCCAGGCGGTCGATGTGGCTGCGGTCGTCGTCTGACTGCGACATGAACCACAGGTGAACGTAGGGCGACGCCGGCTCGCGCAGGTAGTGGTGCCAGCCGTTCTTGCCGTCGTACCGGATCGGGATCATGGGAACGCCGCCGTCGACCTTGCCACGGTCGCGCATGACGGCCATCTGGCTGCGCGGCAGCTCGAGCCAATGCTGCTCGCCGGTCAGTAGCGTTGCCACCTTGGCGGCGGTCAGCGTGGCGAGGACAATGTCGGTGCCGCCGCGCACCCACTTCCAGCCGTAGTAGCCGCCCCACCAGTTGCCCTCGTTGTATTCACCGATCTTGCCGCTCAGACCGACGTTGTCGGGCGTGATGCCGTTGTTTTGCTTGGTGAGTTCGACCCATTTGCCGAGATAATCTTCGACCCATTGGCGGTACTTGTGCTCGCCGGTGTAGAGGAAGGCGTTCGCAACCAAAGGAGCGGCGGTCAGGTTGATCGGCACATCGCCGCGCGCCATGCGGTCGCTCATCACTTGGACGATGCGGGCGAACTGGTCGTCGTCAGGGTGGTCATTGATCCAGCCGGTCGATGAGGCGACGCCCGGAATGTCGTCGAACGGCAGGTGATAGTAGACAAGGTTGGCGTTAGTAGGAATCCAGTCGCGCTTGGTCCAACGCATTTTGGGGCCGCGGCTGCCGTTCATCGACGCCCGCATGAGCTTGAGGTCGGGGTTGTAGTTGGGCGCCTCGGGGTCTTCCCCGGTGTACATGGCGGCGAATCGCACGGCGCGCTCGCGGAACTTCGCGTCGTAGGGGTCGGCCATGCCCAGTGGGTAGAACGAGACGTAGCCCTCGCCGTGGTGCATCCAGTCCCAGTTGCTGTCGAACTCGCGGTAGATCTGGCCGTAGCGGGCGAACTGGCGGGTGATGCCCTCCCAAAGATGTCGGTGGATGGTGTCGAGTTCCTTCGATCCGCCCAGGATGTAGTGCAGCGAGAACCCGCGGAAACCCTCGTAGGCATCGTCGGAGGAGTTCATGCCGCCCTCGTAGCGTTCCTTCCATCGCAAGGTGCCGTCGGGGCGCGCGTAGGCTTTGACGAACTCTTTGCCGGCGCGGTTCATCGTTTCGATCAGATGCCGTTCGAGCAGGGCCCACTCGGGCGGCGTTTGCGGCAGGTCGGCGTGGATGACGGGCCAGGACGCGTCCTTTTGCTTCGTCTGCGCCGCAGCTTGCGTGAAACAACAGACGTGCGCGAGACACGCGGCCAGCAAGAACGGCAGAAGCGTCTTCGAGAAAAACGGCATCCAGGCCCGGCGGTTCGTCTTCATTGCGGGCCTCACAGATCCGACGTATCGACGACGTAGAGGTTGAGCCGGCCGCTTTCCTCGCTGGTGGAGAGCACCTTCGAGCCGTCCTGGCTCCACACCGGCCGCGGTTTGTTCAAGTACTTGCGCGGCGGCGCCCAGATGCCATGGTTGCGAAACGGGAAGCGCTCGTCGGGGTACGTCTCGGGTTTGGACCCGAGCGGGATGGCGACAAGCTGCTCCATCGTGTTGGTCTGGAGGTTGATGAGGGCGAGGCCGTTGCCGAAGTCCCCGCCGTAGCAGTCGGTCACGATCAGATGCGGCTTCCGCGGATGATACGAGGGGTGCCCCGAAGGAACGTGACGGGTGTTGAAGATGGGCCGTTCCTCCTTGGTCTCGACATCCACCTCCCACAGCGATTGCAGCTTCGTGCGGTTGTCGTAGCGGACAAACAGGATGGCCTTGCCGTCGGGACGCCAGCCCGGATGATGCAGGTCGTCGGCCAGATAGATCAGTTGCTGGTTGTTGAAATCGTAGACAAACATCTCGACCAGCCGCGGGTAGGACTCGCGCGTGCGGTGAACGATGATGACCTTGTCGCCGGTGGGGCTGAAGCGAGTGTTCTGCAACTGGGACTCGCGGTTCGACACCAGCTCTTTGTTCGGCGTCAGCGCGATGGCGCGCTCGAGAGTCACCAAACGCCGGTAGCGGGCGGTCTCGATGTCGAAGACGCCCCATTCATCTCCCGTGCCGCAGGAGAGCGTCTTGAGGTCAGGGCTGGCGCGGCGGCACGGCACGGGAGTGTCGATGCATTCGACGTCGCCGCTCTCGACCTCGACACGCGCCATGCAGCGGCGCTGCGGCGAGGTGTCGAGGAAGTAGATGTACTTGCCGTGCGGCCCCCAGAACTGGTTGACGCCGACGTGGTAGTGCCCCTGAAGGCCGTCGACGATCTTGCGGCGCTCGCGGCCGTCGACGTTCATGAGCCACAAGGCGCCGGGATAGCGGCCGGTGGCGGTGAGTTTCTCGACGTCCTCGTCGAACTGGAAGAAGGTGATCAGCTTTTCATCGGGCGACCAGGGCGAGATGAAGTAGTAGTGGTGGGTCTCGTGGCGCGGGCTCTCATAGCGGGTGACCGAGCGGTTGGTGACGGCGTCCCGGAGTTGCCGGACGGCAAACTGGCCCGCCAACGGGGTCGTGAGCAGAGCGATCGTGAGCAGAGTGATTGGGTCAAGCCTGACCGACCATCGATGGAGCGTCTTCATTGCGAAGGACATTATGGCACTTAGGGGCACACCAGAATATTGATCAACGGTAGGCCCGCGGCCCGCAAGGAGCGGCCTAATTGCACCTGGCGGGGTGGCGACCAACGGCGCGCCCACGGTGTTCATTGAAAGCGCACTACCCGGCCGCTGGGATGAACCCCCATGTCCCCCATGTCCCAGACTGACTTCCTATTTCGCTGACACTTCGGCGGCGGCCAGTGGCATTTCAACGACATCCGTCACAAGCTTCACCGCTTTCGACCGGCCCTCCGGCACGAAGGAAAGGAATTCAGGAACGGCGCGGTCCGGGTTTTCCAGCTTGCGGGAAACGTAGAAGGTCAGAGCTAGATCCGCGGTTTTCCTGCCCGCGCGCCGCTTCCACGCAATACCAATACTGTGCGCGCCGTAGCGGAGCATCAAATCCCACTGGTGGGCCTCTTTGAATGTCTTCAGGTGCTTGTAGAGCGGGTCGTCTTGTAGCCGCAACTCACACCCCTCTTCAGAGCTGGATCCCTAAGATGCCCGCCAAGCTCTTGCCTTCCGCCTTGGTTTTCAGCGCTTGCAGGATCTTCAAGCCGGCTTGCAGCGGCGGGCCGGCTTTTCGGGAAACCTCGGCCGCCAGCTTATCCAGCGCCTTGAGGTCGTCGGCGGTCAATAGGCGTTCCAGAACGTCGGTCGTCGTCGTGGTGCCGGCTACGAGCGGTTGAAAAGCCGCTACGGTAGCCCGCCGGATGTCGCCGTCCTTGGCGAGCATGGTGAGCAGCTCCACGCGATGACTGTGGACAAACTTGCTGACCGTGCGGCCACGTACTGTCGTCGTCACGCGATCATGCAGCTCGCGAGAGATCCCGCGAAAGAGAGACCCCGGCGTACGGCGCTCACGCCGGACAAAGCGGGGAGCCCACAACCTCGGAGCACGGCGGGCCGCTAGGGCTGAGATGGCCCGCAATCCGGTTTCTGTCTCTTCGCTCACTTCCCCCGTCGATTCGGCTTCGAACAAGCCGTCGAAGAAGGCTGCGAAGGCCCCGGCGCAAAGCGTCTTCAAATCAAGCGCCGAGAAGACGTTCTCGATCTTGCAAGCGATCCCGAAGTTGCCCGCACCGGCGAAGTGCAATCCGACCACCGGCTTGATGCCCGATTCGTTATCGATCACTTCTTGAGAAAAAACGAGGGAGCCGGAATCGCCGCCCCCAGACCAATCGGTCGTCGGGGCCTTCGGATTGACAAGAAAACAGTCGCCAAATGGCCTGCCGCTCACCGTGCCGGACCAGTCCGTGTCATCGATCTCCCCGAAAGTATGCCCGGTGGTCTGGCCAAATTTCTCTACCAGCATGTCCGCTTCGGCAGTATCAATGGCGAAAACCCCTGGGCCGAT
>JAKZVK010000953.1:0-6816 GCA_047516085.1 Bryobacterales bacterium | reverse complement strand
TTCATGCTCCATTGTGGAAAACCGAGCCGGGCGAAAACCGCCTGCGCGAGTTGAAATCGATAAAACCTGCGGTGAACCCTAAAGTGGTGATACCGCGCCGGTTACGCAGAGCAGCCAAGGCGTTAGCCGGACACTACTGATTCTCTTCGTAGATACACCACGGAAACGGCAGGTCGGACATGGTTCATCTCCTTCTGTGGGGATCGAAGCGATGTCGTCCCCGCGATGACCAAGGTGCAGATCAAACGCCCCATCGGTTCGCCGAACTCCGAACCGGAAACGCTATGCCCGGATGCGAAGCCTGTGCCGGCCGCCCATGGAGAGCCCTTTCTGCCCCTCAACATCATGGTAGTTGAAAACCGATTCATGTTACAAGGCGGACCCAAGTGCGCCCGCCTGAGTCCGCCAGAAAAACGCTCAAACGGATGATCCTAATTGCGTACCGTAAGTGTCGGACCACTCCTTTCGGAAAAGCTCGAATGTCTGCTTCCGGTCGGGGTCCTGCAGCGCCATTGAGCTTTGCGCCCGCGCGAGCGACAGGAGCATGAGCTGAAGCGCCACCAGGGCCTCCTGGCTGCCCTTGAAAGTCTGCAGTTCGGCGGCAGTGTCTTCTTCAGCTACGGGCGCGCCCTCGGCGACTTTGGCGTCCAGAGCCCGCGCCGCCCGGCTCAGCGGCTCGTAAAGGCGTTCGTAAAACGGATGCGCCGTGTTGATCGTCAGGATGATCTTCCCGAACCGCTGATCGACGTGATAGAACGGCCAGTATTCGTCATGCTTGTAATGGATGATGTGCTTCGAGTTCTTGACGCGCTCGAAAGCCTCCTCGTCGGTCTCCTTCTCGCGCTTGAGCACCATCGCCAGCGTGCGGAGGTTTTCATCGAGCTGGCGTTGCTCCTCCGGAGTCGTCGTCGCGGGTTCGATCAGGGGCTTGGCTTGCCGCCGCTCCGCCTCGTCGGCCTTCATTTCCCCGGCGCTTGGCTTGCTGCCGTGTCGTATGACTGTCTGCTCTCTCTGGTACTTCTTGATCTGCTCGCGGAGCGCAGCGATTTCGCCATCCAACACGCCGGAAATGTCCTGCACGACATAGTCTTTGGGGCGGATGCCCTGTTTGTTTGCGGCGACGCCGAAGGCCTCGTCAAGTTCTCCGGGGAAGTCGATCTGGATGCGGAACCAGTTCGCATCGCTGTGGCGCTTCATGATCTGTGGGATGGTTCCGACAAAAACTTCCCGGTCGTTGCGCAGGACCGAGATCGTGTTGTCGTCATACAGGTGCAGGCTATTCTTGCGGATTGTCAGCGGCAGCGATCCCCAATCCTCGATCGGCAGCGCGTAGAGGCGCACCGTAACGGGCGCAGTCTCGATGTTCTCCGGGTCCTGCCGGTGGTTTTCGCCCCGCTTCACCTGGATGACCTTGGAAAAAACCACTCGGGTTTCCTTCACCTTGATCTCGGGGATTCTTGTATGCCGGGCGGCAGCCATGGAGTACGTTGGGTCGAAAGGCTCCACAAGGCGATTGTTGACGTAGAGCTTTGTGCCCTTTGCCAAGGACCGGCGATAGACGCGGGACATTTCCTTGATGGCGTGTTCGCACAGGGTCCGTGCTTTTGCGTAGGTAAGCCGGTCGCAGCCGGGCAAATAGACGATCGTGCCCGACTTCCCGAGCCGGTCCCACAGATCGTCAGCATTTTGCGACAGCAGCGTCTGCTCGTCTCGATTCGGGAAAGAGAGTGGTTTCGTCAGGATGTCCGAGACTTCGCTTGGCAGCAGGTCCATCAGCTCCGGGGACGGTAGCTCGACAAGGTTTGATTTTTCCTTTCCGATCGCCTCGACGTCGAGAGTCATGTTGTAATAGGCTCCCGACTCCTGCCAGGAGTAAAGGTCCAGGACTGGACACACGCTTAGCGCCGCCGTTTTCATGCCCATCCCGTAGCGTCCGATGCCGGAGCGGTTGTTGAAGACCATGGAGCCGCCGAAGGACGTCGCGAATCTGAGGATGTTCGGCGCCATGCCGCTCCCGTTATCGAGCACCAGAATATCGGTCTGGTAGGCGCCTCTTTTGCCACTCTGCCGAAAGTACACGCGAATCTCGGTTGCGCTCCACTGGATCGCGTTGTCAACATGCTCACACAGCGCCGACGTAGTGCTGTTATAGCCCACGTCCCGCAAAGAGCTGATAAGGGTTTGGCCGAAAAAGAGCGGGACGGTAGCCTTTTCCTTGATGATCCGGTTTAGTACCGCTTTGCCGCCACGCGGGGCATCGTCGCCCCATGCTGGGCTTTGAAAATCAACTTCCTGAATACTTTGTTCTGGCATCTCGTTCTCCTTGTTCTGTGACCGCCGGCTATTCGGGGTCTGAGTCGAGAGAGCATATTGGCTCTCACTAATCAGGAGTCGAAAACGGCGAAACGTTACACCTGGACAGGTTCGGACAGGTTCGGGACAGGTTGGAAGGTTTGGGGAGTTTGGGGACGGGAAGGTGTGAAAAAATACCGGGACAGTCAGCCGCGCACCCCCTAAATCCTTGCGAATCAGAGAGCGTTTCGCCAGCGATTGTGACAGTCCCGATTTTTTCACACCTTCCGGAGCCCTTTGATGCGATTCTGCTATCGCTCCCGCTGGTGACTCGGATGGGACTCGGATGGCAACGACTCGGATGGGCCGGTTCGGGGCCAGAACCTTCCCTTTTTGACAACGCGAATTCTGTCAGAGTAAGCTTGAGCTGCAATACAATCAGGCATATGCCGAAAACCTCCTACACATCCACCGAGCAAGGGCCTGGATCTCTGTCCGAGCACGGCTACACGGTGGTTTTCAATCAGCTTGCCGAAGACGACTGGCAAGTCTTCGTGCCGGCGTTCCCTGAAATCGTCACCCACGGCCGCAACTTGGTCGAAGCCCGGGAGATGGCGCAAGACGCCATCCGCCTCGTTCTGGAAGGCGCTCGCGCCCGCGGCGAGAAGATCCCCACCGAATCAGAGTCCGTTATCGAACGGGTAGCCGTGCGGCTTTCGTAGGCCGTATGGCCAAGCCCCCGATCGTCTCCCCCAGGCGCATCATCCGTGCGCTCGAACGCGCCGGCTTCAATATCGACCGCCAGGCAGGCAGTCACGCGCAACTCTTGCATCGCGACCACCCCGGGACTCGCGTCACGGTGCCGGTCCACAACCGCGACCTGCGGATACCTATGATCCGCCGCATCCTCGAGCAAGCCAACTTAAGCGTCGAGGAATTCCGCGAGCTCCTCTAGTCACAGCCCCGAGCCCTTTTCCGAGATTCTGCTACCGGCCCCTCGCTCAACAACAGCGCATCGTCGCCAAAGTCGATGAACTCATGGCCCTCTGCGACGACCTCGAAACCCGCCTCACCGACGCCGCCGACACCCGCCGCGCCCCGCTCGAAGCCACCCTCCACGAAGCCCTCGCCACCCCGTAATCGCACGAAAAAGGGACGCGGGGGGGGAAAGGAATTAGCCGGCAGGACTGCACCTTTCGCGGTACAATGAACATTGTAAGGTGCAGGGTGCCCGACAAGCCCAAGCCACAGAAAATTCCGCTGATCTTCTACCGCACGGCGGCGGGCAGCGAGCCCGTCAGGGAATGGCTGAAAGATCTGGATGAGGCCGAGCGCCAGGCGATCGGAAGGGATCTGCTCAGAGCGCAATGGCGTTGGCCCGCCGGCATGCCGCTCTGCCGCCCCTTGGGCGACGGCCTGTGGGAAATACGAACCGACCTTCCGACGAGACGGACCGCGCGTGTGCTGATCTTCCTGTACCGCGAGCACCTGGTGGCGCTGCACGGCTTCATCAAGAAAACGCGGGCGACACTCGAAGGGGATCTGGCAACGGCGCGTAAGCGTCAGAAGGAGTTGGAACGATGAGCAAGAAGAATATGGGTTCAAGTATCGATGCCTTCCTCCAGGAGGAGGGCATCTTCGAGGAAGCACAGGCGCAGGCGGTCAAGGAAGTCGTCGCATGGCAACTTGCCGAAGCCATGAAAAAGAAGAAAATCTCGAAGAACAAGATGGCGATGCTGTTGAAGACCAGCCGTACCCAGGTGGATCGGCTGCTCGACCCGAAGAACGACATCACGCTCTCCAGCCTGCAACGTGCGGCGGCGGTCGTCGGACGCCGCGTGAACATCGAGCTGGTGTAGGTCCAAATGAAAGCCGCCTCGTGATATGCTCAGTTTCACCGCCGGACCCCCATGATTTCGGTAGCTGCTTTGCCCAGAATCTGCGTGGCTCTGGGGTGCGAGGAGGTGTCGCATCTCGAGCGCGTCGCCCTCGCTGCTTGCGAGTGCGGCGAGGATTTTCTGGAGGTGCGTCTCGACCTGTTAGACCGTCCTGACGCGGGGTTGGCCGTGATCCGGAGAGTGCTGCGGCGCTATCCCGAAACCGTGGTGCTGGCGACCTGCCGAAGGAAACAGGCCGGAGGCGCCTTCAAGGGAACAATCGAGAAACAAATCGAGATTCTCGACGCTGCGGTCGAGGCCGGTGCGGCGGTGGTGGACGTCGAGATCGAGACGGCCGAGGTTGATCCCAGCCTTCTCAAGGCCTTCGAAGACCGTGCCCTGCGGATGCTCTCCTACCACGACTTTGAGCGAACGCCCGCCCTGCATCGGGTGGTGAAGCGGCTGCAGAAGATTCCCGCGGACCTGTACAAGGTTGCTACCGCGGCGGTCAAGCCGAGCGATAGCTTGCGCGTGCTGGAGTTGCCGTTGGCCTTCCGGCGCGAATCGCTCGTCGTGATGGCAATGGGTGAGGTCGGGACGCCGACCCGCATTCTGGGCCCTTCGCGTGGCTCGGTTTTTGTGTTTGCGGCCCCTGTCCCGGCGTCGGAGCCTCTGGCGCGAAAGCGGGGAGCGCCGCCTCCGAAAGTGCAACCCACCGCCCCGGGGCAGATCTTGGCCGGCGACCTGCGGAACCGCTATCAGGCACATCGGCGGAAGCGGTCGACGAAGATCTATGGCGTGATCGCCGATCCGGTGGCGCACTCGATGTCGCCGGTGCTTCACAATCGCGCCTTTCGGGCGAAGCGCATGGACGCCGTCTACCTGCCATTCCGCGTGCAGGCGACCAAGATCAGTGACTTCTTCAAGGTGGTCGATGGCCTGCCCGTGGCGGGCTTCAGTGTCACCATTCCCCACAAGCAGCGCGTCATGCGCCACCTGCACTCGGTTGAGCCGCTCGCCAAGCGCATTGGCGCGGCGAACACCGTTTACCGGCGCAAGGGGAGGCTTTACGGAACGAACACCGATGCGGTGGGTGTGACGGTTCCTCTCGAAAAGAAGCTGAAGCTCGGC
Organism: Bryobacterales bacterium; assembly: GCA_047516085.1. Lineage (GTDB taxonomy): Bacteria > Acidobacteriota > Terriglobia > Bryobacterales > UBA6623 > JAKZVK01. Next base: position 1,516 of record JAKZVK010000953.1, on the reverse strand, counting down.
GGGGCCTCGGTTCTCATCGTGGGCAACGGGGGCGCGGCGCGGGCGGCGATCTTCGCCGTGCGGGATAAGGGTGCGCGAGTCACGCTGACGGGCCGCAACCCGCAGCGTGTTCGCAAGCTCGCCCGTGACTGCGGTGTCGAGGCGATCGACCGGCCGAAACTCGATGATGCGTACTTCGACGCGCTGGTGCACACCACGCCCCTGGGCTTGTATCCCAAGGTGGAGGGTTGTTTCTTCGACGACCGTATCCCCGCTGAGCTGGTTTTCGACATGGTGTATAACCCACTCGAGACCGAACTGCTCCGGCGGGCGAAGGCGGCGGGCAAGAAGACCATTGCGGGGCTCGAAATGTTCGTCGAGCAGGCCGCCGCGCAGTTCGAAATTTGGACCCACGAAGCGGCTCCGCGGAGCGTGATGCGAAACGCGGTCGTCGAGGCGCTGACGGGAGCTGGCGGATGACGCCCGACTTCGACACGTTCGAAGGTTATGCGCGCGACGGCAACGTGGTGCCGGTGCATAAACTGCTGGCGGCGGACCTCGAGACCCCGGTCTCGGCGTACCTCAAGCTCGCGGCGAAGAGCCGCTACTCGTTCCTGCTTGAAAGCGTCGAGGGCGGCGAGAAGATCGCGCGCTACACCTTTCTCGGCGCCGACCCGTTTCTGCTTGTCGAGGCTCGCGGCAACCGGGTCACTCTGCGCAAAGACGGTACGACCAAACGCCGCCGCGGCAACGTGTTCGAGATTCTCCGGGAGATCACACACGAGTTTCAGCCGGCCGGCGCGGAGGGGCTACCACCTTTCTCCGCGGGCGCGGTGGGCTACGCGGGCTACGACTTGGTGCGCCTGATCGAACCCCGAGTCCCCGCGTTTCGCAAGGACGATCTCAAGACGCCCGACGCGGTCTTCATGTTCTTTGAGACGCTGCTGGCGTTCGATCACGTCAAGCATCAGATCCACGTGGTCGCGAACGTGCGCTGTGATGAGTGGAAGGGGAAGTTGCGCAAGGGCTACGACGATGCCCGCCGCCGGATCACCAAGGTCGAAAGAGCACTCGCACGGCCGCTCAAGGTTCCGCGGACGCAGGCCTCGGCCAGGCCGCTGGAAGTCGAGTCGAACATCGGGCAAGAACGCTTCTGCCGAGCGGTCGAAAAAGCGAAGGAGTACATTCTCGCGGGCGACATTTTTCAGGTTGTGCTGTCGCAGCGGCTCGACATGAAGCCCGGCGTCGAGCCGTTCCAGATCTATCGTGCGCTACGCACCGTGAACCCCTCGCCGTATCTGTTCTACCTGCACCTCGACGACACGGTTATCCTGGGCAGCTCGCCGGAGATGCTGGTCAAGGTCGAAGGACAGCGCGTCGAGTACCGCCCGATCGCCGGAACACGTCCGCGCGGCCAGACCGAGGAAGAGGACGATGCGCTCGCCAAGGACCTTCTGGCGGACGAGAAAGAACTCGCCGAGCATGTCATGCTGGTCGATCTTGGCCGAAACGACGTGGGACGCGTCTGCGAGTACTC
>JAKZVK010000952.1:0-5996 GCA_047516085.1 Bryobacterales bacterium | reverse complement strand
CGGTGTATCGGCGCCTTGCCGGGATCGAGGAACGCTTGGGCGTCAAGCTGTTCAATGCCGCAAGAACGGGCTATGCCCCGACCTTGGCGGGAGAAGAACTCGCTGCCGCCGCACGGCAGATCGAGAGACGGGTCCTGGAGGTGGAACGCCGAGTTGTGGGGCAGGACCTGCGACCGTCGGGGACGGTGCGCGTGACTACTCTAGACTCCTTCCTGGTCGGCTTTCTGTCCCCGATCTTTGCTGAGTTCCAGGCAACGTACCGGGACATCTCCTTGGAGATTGTGGTCTCAAACCAACTCTTCAGCCTGTCAAGACGCGAGGCTGACGTGGCAATCCGCCCCTCCTTGGCACCTTCCAAGACACTTGTTGGCCGCAACGTAGGAACTATCAACTATGCGGTTTATGGTCGACGGGGGCTTGCCCCGGAGGACGCCAGCGCGCTCGACTACCGAATTTCGGATTGGGTTGGACCGGACGAAACAATGAACTACCCGGATCTAGAGGCCTGGATGGCTAGCCGAGAGCTGGACGCGCGGTGCCGCTATCGCATAAACAGCGTTGTCGGGATGCACGCTGCTGTTGCCGAAGGGCATGGGCTCGCCGTGTTGCCTTGCTATCTGGGCGACTCTGATCGGCGTCTTAAGCGTTTCGGCGAGACAATTCCAGAGCTCGCAATCGACCTATGGCTGCTGACGCACCCGGATCTACGCAAGACGGTGCGCGTTCGAACCCTTTTGGATTTCCTCGCGGAGGCGGTAGAGCATCAACGTGCGCGGATCGCGGGAACGGCATGAACAAGCTGTCGAGAATGGGTAAATCCCAGAGGTGTGTAAGGCCGAAGCGAACGGCTACTTTTGTGCCGATAGTGGGCCTTTGCAGAGACTCCTTTGAACGACCGGAACTGTTAACGGTTGTCGGACGCCTGCCGCGGCGAGATGTCAGCGGTGCATTGCCTGGATCGGCGGGCGTCGGACAAACGTCACGGGAGAAATGGAAGCGGCTCTGTCAGAGAAAAATCGCAGGATGCCATAACGCTCTTGGCAAACTGTTCAGGCCATCAGTTCTCGCCAATCGATCAGCGCGGTAGCACGGTTCTGCTTAAAGATGTCGCGGCGTTTAATGTGGCGATCCTGATTGAAATGATTGTGGATCGAGGCGTGGATAGCGGCAAACTTCTGCAGGGTCTTCATGCTGTGCCTCTTGAAAACCCCATATAGCGCAGAACCCTGCCCCGGTCGCGCGCTCGGGGCGCCCGTCAAGTGTGGGATCGAAGGTCAATGAGCGTGCGCCCACCGGGCAGAGGCCGTTTTCGCCGAGCGTCGTCATCCGACAACGCTACCGTGCCCGTGAATGCCTAGCCAGAGATTAACGTGACATCGCCGCCGCGTGGTCCCAGCCCGAAGTGGCGCTCGTCCTGAAGGCCTCGCGGATCGCGTCAGCCATGGCGGTGACGGCTTCGCCTGTCGCGTTCCTGCGCAGGTACATGACGACGTTGGATGAATTGATGTCGCCGAAGCCGTCGGCCGCGGTCAGTTCGCGGCAGCCGGCAGGCATGTTGCTGCGCGACAGCGGAGCGATCGCAAGACCCGAGGACACCGCGAGTCTAAGCCCGCTGCCGGTGTCGCTGCGATAGGCGACACGGTAGGCATGCCCGCGGCTCTCCAGTGAACGGATGGCGTATGCCGTGCACCAGCCGGCACTCTCGTACAGCGCGACCGGCACCGGCGACTGTTCGTGCATTCTGTGCACGTCGGATGTCGCCCACACGGTCGGGTCGACCATCAGCACCTCTCCCTGCGGCGAGCGATCCCACTCGAAGACCACGGCGAGGTCGAGGTCGCCGCGCTCCAGCGCCTCCCTCTGCGTGTAAGAGCCGGCGTATCGGACCATGATCTCGACATTGGTATGCACCTTGACGAAGGCACCGAGCGCACGCGACAGAACCGACGCGCCATATTCCTCGGCTATGCCGATGCGCACCCGCCCGTCGAGCGCCGGCGCGGTGAGCGAGGCCGCCGTCTGGTCGAGCAGGTCAACGATCCGCCTCGCATTCACGAGCAGCTCGCCTCCCCTCCGCGTCAGCGCGACGCCGCGCGGGCCGCGCTCGAAGAGCGGATCGCCGACGAGTTCCTCGAGGCGCTTCATTTGCATGCTGATGGCGGACTGGGTTCGGCCTAGCGCACCGGCGGCGCGGGTAAAGTTCTCCCACTCGGCCACGGCGACAAAGCTGCGCAGCAGATCGCTTTCGAGCTGGATGGTCATGAGCAGACATTTCCGACTGTGATGTCTGACATCATGGATATTCGTTTGTTAGATGTCAACTCCGCGCATTACTGTGAGCCAGAGAAACCTATGGAGTGGGCCGCCACGCTCGACCGCACCGACCCTTCATACAGGGAATTGCCATGCAGCATGAGGATGCTATGCGGAGCACATCCATGGCCCGAAACGCGGAAGCCATTGTCTGGGTCGTGCTCGGAACGGCGGTCTTCTCGATCTTCTATGCATCCGGAAAGTTCGCCGGGGACGTGGCGTCGCCGCTCCAGATCGTGTTCCTTCGCTACGTTGGAGGGTTCGTCACGCTCGCCTACATTGTTGGATTCAGCGGTAAGAGCTATACGGTCTACATCAGCAATCAGCCGTTCTCTCACTTCATCCGCGCAATTTTTGGCTGTTATGGCGGTGTCGGGATCGTCTATGCGTCGGCAAATATGCCGGTCATAGACGCCACAGCGATCACGCTGCTTTACGTCGTCTTCGTCATTCCACTCGGTGTGATGTTCTTGGGCGAACGGATACAAAAGAGCCAGTGGGCGGCAATCGTTTTGTCCGCCATAGGCGCAGCAATCGTGATGATGTCCAGAGGTGCCTTTCAGGCACTTGACGCCGCCTATTTATGGCCTGCGTTCATTGCGCTGAGTAGCGCCATGCTTCTCGCGATGGAAGGCATCTTGATCAGAACCCTGAGCCAAACCGACGAAGCCATGACGGTTCTCCTCTACGTGAACTTCTTCGGGATTTTTTTGATCCTGCCGCCGGCGATACTGACGTGGGGATCGACTGAACTAGCCACGAATTTACAGTTTCTACTGCTCGGGCCGATTGCTGTTACGGCACAGTATTTTACCATTCGAGGATATCGCATCGCCGATATCTCAGTAGTCGGTCCAATCGACTATACCTGGCTCGTTTTCGCGGCAATCATCGGATACGTTTTTTTCAATGAAATCCCGACCGTTGGGGTCGTCCTCGGCGCGCTCTTGATTACGATCGGCGGTGTTTGGCTAGCGGCGTTGAAGCCGCCAACCCCGCCTCATCCGGCGTGAGGCTTGACCGCAAGACCATCAAGCGGCTCGGCCAGCGCTCGGATGTGCCGGGCAATGTACCGAGATTACTGTGATCACAGATATGAGGGACGCCATGACCCGAAATCCGCGCTACGACCTGCTCTTCGAGCCGCTGCAAATCGGCCCAGTGACGGCCAGGAACCGATTCTATCGGGTGCCCCATGCCAGCGGTACCGGCTGCGGCATGCCCCAGACCCGTGCGGGTTTGCGGGAGGTCCGGGCCGAGGGCGGCTGGGCCGTGGTCTGCACCGGCTACTGCTCGATCCACCCGACCTCCGACGACTCGCCCTACCCCTACGCCAGCCTGTGGCACGAGGCCGACGTCACGGCCCAGGCGGTCATGGTCGAGGCGGTGCACCGCCACGGAGCGCTGGCCGGCGTCGAGCTGTTTCACGGCGGCGGCCTGGTGTTCAACCGGGCGAGCCGCGAGCCGCCGCTGTCGCCCTCGGGGCGCGCGGGCATCACTTGGGGCACCTATCCAATTCAACCGCGGGCGGTCGACAAAGAGGACATCCGCCGGCTGCGCGACTGGCACCGCCAGGCGGCGCTGCGGGCCAAGCGGGCGGGCTTCGACATCGTCTACATCTATGCTGGCATGGGCTGGCTGCCGTTCCAGTTCCTGCATCCGCGCTACAATCGGCGCGGCGACGAGTACGGCGGCAACCTCGAAAACCGGGCCCGCCTGCTCAGGGAGCTGATCGAGGACACCAAGGAGGCAGTCGGCGACCGCTGCGCCGTCGCCGTGCGCCTGACCGCCGAGGAAATGATGGGCGCCGCCGGCTTCCGCGGCGAGGTCGAGGGCCGGGAGCTGCTGGCCCACCTCGGCGAGCTGCCGGATCTCTGGGACGTCAAGCTGGGCTTCGGCAAAGACAACATGAGCGCCCGCTTCGCCGAGGAAGCGAACCACGAGGCCTTCGTGCGCTACGTCAAGGAAGCGACCTCCAAGCCGGTCGTCGGCGTCGGCCGCTTCACCTCGCCGGACACCATGGTGCGTCAAATCAAGGAGGGCGTGCTCGACTTCATCGGCGCGGCGCGCCCGTCGATTGCCGATCCCTTCCTGCCCAAGAAGATCGAGGAGGGCCGCGAGGACGAGATCCGCGAGTGCATCGGCTGCAACGTCTGCCTCGCCAGCTATAACGAGGGCGTGCCGAGCCGCTGCACACAGAACCCGGCCATGGGCGAGGAGTGGCGCCGCGGCTGGCACCCCGAGCGGGTGCCGCCCAAGGGCTCCGAGGCCAAGGTGTTGATCGTGGGCGCCGGGCCGGCCGGCCTCGAGTGTGCCCGGGTCCTAGGCCGGCGCGGCTACGAGGTGACCCTGGCCGAGGCCGGCCGGGAGCTCGGCGGCCGGGTGCTCAGGGAGGCGGCCCTGCCAGGGCTCGCCAGCTGGCGGCGGGTTCGGGACTATCGGGTCGGCCAAATCGAGTCGCTGCCGAACGTCCGGGTCTACCTGGACAGCCCGCTGACGGCCGGCGACGTGCGCGATTTCAGCGCCGATCGGGTGGTGCTGGCCACGGGCGCCCGCTGGACGCGCCAGGGCTATGACCCGGTGACCGGCCTGCCGAACGACCCGCCGGCCGCGCCGCGGGTGCTGACACCCGACGAAGTCATGGACGGCGCGGAGGTCGAGGGGCCCGTCCTGATCTTCGACTTCGACACCTACTACATGGGCGGCTGCCTGGCCGAGCTGCTGCGGAGCCGGGGGCACGAGGTCCGTCTGGCCACGCCCCATGCCCTGGACCGCCTTCACCGGCGAGCAGGGGCTGATCCACGCGCGGCTGCTCGCCCTGGGCGTCGACCTCTTCACCGGCCATGCGCTCGCGGCCTACGACGGCGAGCGGGCCGCGCTCACCTGCCTCCACGGCAAGGCGGAGCGCGAGGTCCCGGCCCGCAGCCTGGTCCTGGTCGGCGTGCGGGCGCCGCGAGACGCGCTCTATCACGAGCTTGGCGAAGATCTTGATGGGGCGCCGGAGCGGATCGGCGACTGCCTGGCGCCCGGCGCCCTGGTCCACGCCGTCACCGCCGGCTACCGTTACGCCTACGAACTCGACCGGGCCGAGGTAACCTGGCGGCCCGAGCCTTTGCGGCGGGAGACGGCCCTGGCATGACCGTCTTGGGCGCGCTGCTGGGCTGCGACCTGGCGGCGCGGTTCACGCCGGTCGAGCGCCCGGCCCGCGGCCCGTCCCGGGCGGCCTACCGCGACCCGGCGGTCCTCGAACGCGAGTGGGCTGGCGAACCGTGACAGCATGCAGCGGCTCCGGTCGACAATGGGTGGCATGATGAATGTAATTGTTGTCGGCGGCGGGATCACCGGCGTCTCGGCGGCTGAATGGCTGCGACGCGACGGCCACGAGGTAACTTTGATCGACCGGGTCTGTCCTGGCGATCCTGACCAGGCTTCCTATGGCAATTGTGGAATTGTCGGTCGCAGCGGCGTCGTGCCGGTCTCGGTGCCGGGGCTGATCTGGAAGGCGCCCGGGATGCTGCTGGATCGGGACGTGCCCTTGTACCTGGGGGATGTCCCGGTCGATGTTGAAAAGTTGAGGTAGGTGTCGCTCTCCTGGAGCCGTTAGGCTCCGGGTGCTGCAAACCCAAAAGGGAGAACGACACCATGGGAAATAATATCCGTAGTTCCAGCCGCCCGAAAGCCCT
>JAKZVK010000951.1:0-6979 GCA_047516085.1 Bryobacterales bacterium | reverse complement strand
CGGCTTCCCGGCCCTAGTTCCCGGCGCTCTCCCGTCTCGAGGTCAAGTAGTCCCAGCCTGGGATCACTCATAACACCGGAATTGTAAACCAGCCCGTGAGTGCCTGCGCTGAAAGGCAAGAAGTGAGGCCGGACGAAGCCGCTCGCTTTTTCGCTCTCTTCCAGATCGAAAAGAGGTTTGGGGGCGCCGCCTCGAGCGGGCACCTCATGCAATCGAAAGCCGGAGGAGAAGACAATCCGGGCACCGTCGGGACTCCACGATCCGCCAATATAAGTACCCAGGGGCAGATCGCACAGCGTGATCGGATCGCCCCCCTCCGCCGGGATGCGCTTTAACTCCTGGCCGCTTCGAAAGCCGATGAACCGACTGTCCGGCGACCAAAACATACCCGCAGAAGCTGTGTAGTCGGCGCCCTCCGTTCCCTCAAGTTTCCGGGGCGTTTTTCGGTCGAGGTCTCGCACCCAAAGGGCGCTTTCTCCTCCCTCTTCGACGGCGAAGACGATGTGCCGGCCGTTGGGTGACACAAACGGCGCATACACATTCCCGGGAGAGAAAGAAAACCGAAGAACCTCTTCGGAGGAATCCGGCATCGGGCCCCGAAGCCATTGGAAAATTAACAGGCCCAGCGTAACGGCCAGGAGCACCCCCATTCCGAGCAATCCTCCGCGCTGTAGTTGCTGACGCTTTTCAACCTTTTTGGCCGCCGATTCGGGCACGACGCGGATGGCAACCGAGCGATGAAGTTCGGTGTCTTCGGCGCGATAGGTGACCTCGTCGCCTTGCTCTTCTAGGTTTTCGATCACGCGGTATTTCACGAGGGGGTGCTCGGAGGCTTCCGCTGCTGTCTCCTGGGATGCGGCGGGCACGGCATGCCGTGCCCCTACATCGCTTACGGCGGGGCCGGTGCGCAGGATCGTGGACTTGCCGGACTTCAACTTGTCACTCAGCGACTCCAGGTCCACGACCATGTCGGCGGTGCTCTGATAGCGCCGGTCGGTCTCCTTGGCCAGCGCCTTGTTGACCAGTAACTCCAACTCCATCGGCACACCGGCTCGGAGAGCGGTGATCGGTTCGTACTCTTCGTTGGTGATGGAATACATCACCGCCTTGTCGTAGTGGCCTTTGAACGGTTGCTGGCCGGTGACCATCTCGTAGATGACAACTCCGAGGGACCAGACGTCGGTACGGTGGTCCAACTCCATCCCATACGTCTGCTCGGGGGACATGTAGGTAACGGTCCCCATGGTCTCGTCCAGGCGGGTGAGTTTCGAGCGGTCGGCTAGTTGGGCCAGGCCGAAGTCCATTATGGTGACGAGTTGCTTGGATCCCGAGCCGGTAATCATCAAGTTGGCCGGCTTGATGTCGCGGTGAACGATCTTCTTCTCATGGGCGGCTTGGAGGCCGTGCGCTGTTTGTATGGCGACATCAAGGGCGTCCTTCAGCTTCAGCGGGCCGGCTTCGATCTTCTTGTCGAGACCTTCACCTTCGAGGAAAGCCATCGCGATGAAGGTCTTGCCCTCCACCTCGCTGATTTCGTAGACGTGGCAGATGTTGGGATGATTCAGAGCGGCGGCTGCTTCGGCCTCTCGCCTGAAACGTGCTTTGATCTCTTTGTCCCCGAGTAGATGGGCAGCGAGGAACTTCAGGGCGACAGGACGTTTGAGGTTGGTGTCCTCGGCCTTGTAGACGACACCCATCCCGCCTTCACCGAGCTTTTCGGTGATGCGGTAGTGGGAGATCGTGGTGCCTATCATGCCGGTCCGATTCTACCCTGAAACGATAGGTGGCGCGAACAACCGAACCCACTCGCTATCAGTGCAGATTCTCGGTGGCTGCCTGATAGGACTCGATTTGGACCTGCTCGGCGACAGGTTGCGGAGGCTCTCACTCCTGATTACTCAATGGGAAATCATTTCCCGCCACGTTCCCGGCGGCGATCCCGTTCCGGAGGCCGGACCTGTTGTGCCGCGAGCAACGCCGCTCCCTGCGTGATGACCTGTTCGCGCAAAGCGCTGGGAACCAGCCGGTAGTGACCGCGAAAACAGGGGGCCACCTTGTCGGCGACACACTTGCTGAGCAGATCGAGGAACGCACGATTGCCCGAACCGACTCCGCCGCCGACCACGAACACTTCGGGAGCGAGCAGGTTGATCGCCGCAGACACGGCCATGCTGAGGTAGTCGGCGGCACGGTCCACAACCGTTTTCGCGAACTCGTCTTCAGCCGCCCAGGCAGCCATGATGTCTTTGCTGGACGCCTGGCTCGCGGAGTCGAAGGCATCGGCGAGCACGCTGCCCTGCCAGAGATGGCCGTCCTCGTCGGCCACCCATCCGGCGAGTTGGCTGATGCCCGGTCCGGAGCAGACCGCCTCGGCGCAGCCTCTTCCCCCACAGGGGCAAGGCAGGCCGTCCGGCATCACCACGATGTGGCCGATCTCGGCCTCCCCGGTGTCGCTCATCGCCTGGATGCGGCCGTCGCGAACGAAGCCTCCCCCGATGCCGGTCCCCACGGTCATGTAGAAGACGCTGCCGAAGCCCTTGCCGGCGCCGAAATGAGCTTCGGCCAGCGCCCCGAGCTTGCAGTCATTCTCCACCGCAACGGGCAGCCCGAACTCACTCTCGAGCGTTTTGACGACTTCGATGTCGTCCCACCCGGACTCGTGCAGGCAGGAGAAGGGCTGCCGGGTGGATCGCCGGACGTAACCGCCGAACCCGAAGCCGCAGGCGCGGAAGGTCCGTCCCTCGCGCTCATGCTTTGCCATCAACTCGCGGCCGGCGTCGATCAGGCGTCGCAGGCTCTTGTCGGCCCGGTCGCCCTCGTCGCGGTAGAGGATTTCGGTTTCGAGAATCCGGCAGTCTTCGCCCGCCACCCCGGCAACGAGCTTAGTGCCGCCGGTTTCGAATACGAGATAAGCGGATTCGCTCACGGGAGAACGGTGATTATAGCTGGCGGGAATGAGACGAAGGGCATGAGATGGTGGACGCGTCGCGGCGAGCGTCGTCGCGGTATGATACTCGCTTTCGGGCCAAAGCGATGCGTATCCATGCTATATCCCTTTCGCCGATGTCGGAGGCGCAAAAGAGTCGCCTGGCGGCGTTGGGAGAGTTGCACTACGACGACGCCGTCTTGGGGGACGTTGGCATCGGCGAAAAGTGCCGTGGGGCGGAGTTGCTGGTGATTACGCCTCGGCTGCCCCTCGACATCGCTCCCTTCGTCGAGGGCTGCCGCTTTATCTCGGTGCAGGCCGCCGGGACGGACGCCCTCGACCTGGCGGCCCTGCAGCGGCTGGGCATCGTCGTCTCCAACGTACCGGAGTTCTGCACCGATGCCGTCGCCGAGCATGCCTTCGCGCTACTGCTGGGGGTGACGAAGAAGCTCGAGTCGGGTCCGCCGCTGCTTCGAAACAAAGGGTGGACGACGGCCCTGGCCTACACCACCGTGGGCCTGCGCGGGAAGACGATGGGGCTGTTCGGCTGTGGCAAGATCGGCAGCCGCATCGCCGAGATCGCCTCCGCGTTCGGCATGCGCGTCGTGGCGGCCGTCGGCAACCCGGCCCGACCCCGCTCGATCGAGACCGTCCCCTTGGAGGCGCTGCTCGCCGAAAGCGACTTCCTGATACTGGCCGCACCGATCACGGACGAAACAAAAGGGATCTTCGATCGATCGGCCTTTGCGAAAGCCCGGCCGGGAGCGGTCTTGATTAACATCAGCCGCGCGGCTCTCGTCGACGTTCCTGCGATGATCGACGCACTGGATGAAGGCCGTCTCGCGGGGGCGGGTTTCGACGTCTTTGCACCGGAGCCGCCTCCTTCTGATGATCCGTTGCTGCATCACGCCAAAGTGCTCGTGAGTCCGCACGTGGCGTGGGGAACCGAAGATGCCGTCGAGCGGTTACTGGATTTGAGCATTGCGAATGTCGAGGCTTTCCTGAGAGGTGAGCCTGTGAATGTGGTTATATAGAGAGCGTCGGCTAATACGGCAGCCCGCCGGGCGTGGTACGGCTGCGCCCCCGCGGGCGTGAAGAGAGATCAGTGAGGAGTTTCGGTATGAGGTGGCCCGGTTATCGTGTTGTCCTGCTGACAGTGGTTTTGGGAGCTTTTGCGGCCACAGCGGTCTTTGCGCAATCGGGCAACCGCCCGCAGCCTCGCAAGCTCAAGCCCGGCTGGACGCAGCTCTTTAACGGCAAGGATTTCACCAACTGGCGCAAGGTCGGCGCCGAGAAGTGGGAAGTGGACGAGAACGGCGCCATCCTTGGCCAAGGCATCTCGGACAAGTACGGCTACCTCGCAACCGAGAAGAGTTATCGCGACTTCCACCTCTCGCTACGGTTCAAGTGCGAGGCCGAGGGCAACAGCGGCGTCTACATCCACACTAAGTTTGAGGGCGACACGCCCAAGATCATCGCCGGACGCCAAGTTGAGATCGACCCCGTCATCGGCAATAACAGCCCGACCGGGGGCGTCTACGGGGACGGACGCGGATGGGTCGCCTGGCCGGCCCCCGAGTTCAACGCCGTGATGCGTCCGTACGACTGGAATGACATGCTCATCCAGGTCGAGGGCAATCGCTACATCGTTCACCTCAACGGCATCGAGATCTTGGACTTCACCTACCCCTCGCCGATCTCGGAAGAAGGCGTCATCGCCCTGCAGCTTCACTCCGGCGGCAAGGGCCGCATGCGGTTCCGGGATATCTACGTTCGCGATTTGACCGCGCGGTAGCCGGCGTCCCACCCGAAGACTTGGTGACTCCGGGGGCTAGCTAGGCTCGGGCCGAATCCTGACCTCGTAGACTCGCAGGCCATCGGCAAAGCCTTTCAGCTCGACACGAGCGCCGTCTTCGAGAAGCTTGGGTAGCACCCACCCGATGCTCCCGAAAACGAGGAAGTGGTCGTGCGTCTCGACGAACGCAGCGTACGCCACCACGTTAAGCGGAACCCACTGAGCGAAGCGCGAGAGCGCGTGTCCTCCCATCGCAGTGCCGCGATACTGAAACGCCGCCTTGCGATCGGTTAGGGAGTACAGACGGGCGGCTCGCGCCTTGGGCCAATAGTGAGCGAGCGGCAGGTACTGCGAGCCGTGCGGCATGACGATGGGCAGATCGCGACGCGGCGAGAAATCGTCGAGTTCGGCGAGTTGACCTTCGGCATATGAGGGTCCCCGGCTCTGACGAACCAGCGACGCCTGCTGCCACAGAAACCACCCCGCCAGCACGACAAAAAGCCCGGCCGCGACTGCATTGCCGTGGCTCCTGCGGAGATGTCCGTACAGCGCCGCCGCGACAAGAATGCAGAAGCCGATCACGACCGCACCCACGTACCGCGCGGCCCACGCTTCGGTCACAAAACGCGCAAGCAAGAACGCCGGTATGGGCATCGCGAGAAGGCCGAGGCACGCGGCGATCTCCTCGAACGGCAGCACCGGCCCGAGATTCACTTCACCCTCCGCACCGCTCGACCGCCCGGCACCACTCAGGGCGATCAGGGCCAGCCCGACCAGCAGCAAGGGCACCGTGCCGCCCAATAGCTCGACGTAAACCTGCACCAGATCGCCCCAGGGAAGGCTTCTTGCGAAGTGCTCGGCAAACGTGCCTGACGAGGCAATAATCGGCAGCAGAAAAAGCACCGCCGAGGCTCCCGCAACCAGCATCAACCACACCGACGGATCAACCCTCCCTCGTCGCCGGGTTCGGACCAGCTCTCCGAGTGCAATCGCAGGCGCCAGAAAAACCGCGTAGTAGTGGCTCATGATCGCCACGAACAGACTCACCGCTAGACCTGGCAGGGCAATGCTCCGGTGTCGGCCCTCCGCGCTGAGCTGCCAGCACAACAGGGCCACGGCCGCGCAAGCCAGTACCAGTGGATAGGGCCGTGCATCGAGGCGCGAAAGCTGCGTGCCGGTCGCGAACAGCAACAACATGGCGACCCCCGCGTGCAGGGCATCGGTGCGCCGCTTGACGAAGAAGAAAACGCACAGGCTCAGGACCCAGAAGCCCGCGATCGCCGGCGCCCGCAAGCCCAACTCCCCGGCGCCGAGAACCGCCTGGCTCCAGTGGCTGAACCAGTAGTGGGCCGGAGGGTGCAGATCCGCCCCCGCGGCCAACACGTTCCAGATCGCCACCGGGCTCGGCAGGTTCGAGATGTAGAAGGTGAAAAGCTCGTCGTACCACATCACTCGCCATGCCGCGTAGAGCCCCGTCGCTGTCCAGTAACACACAGAGAACAAAGTCAGGAAAAGCAGCCAATGAGCCTCCATCGAGCGCTGGAGGGCTGTGGCCAGGTTGTGTACGCGCGTCAAAGAGGGTGTCGCTCCCCACCCGAAGTCTCGGTCAGCGTAACAAAGCCAGTGGGCCTTGAGCAGCCGGCCACTGCGACGGCCGGATTTACCGATTTCGTATCCCCTCCCGGTGTCGATAAGGAAGCTGACGTGTGTACGCCGCGAACGCCGAGCCGACGCTCCCGAAGGATCTGCCTCCTCATTTGGGAGGCGAAGTGCGCGAGAAGGCGTCAGTGCTCGATACGCAGAAAGCCCCCGGCGGGGGAGACGTAGTCGCCAATGTGGAGCCGCACCGGCTGGTCGCCCTCGGGCATGAGATCCGAGATCGTCAGATTGACTTGATACAGGCCCGCGTTACCTCCACTGACGCCGACATAGAGCAGGCGAGCCGGGGTCACCTCGACACCGCCGACCGTCACTCGCGTGGGCAGCGTCACGCCGGCGGGGCCGTCGGGAAGTTCGCCGGCCTCGAACAACGGCGCTGTCAGCCCGAAGCCGGTACCATAGATGATCACTGTATCGCCCCCCCGGGCGGGAACAACGGACAAGCCCTTCTCAAACAATCCGTCCGGCCCGATGAGCTCTCCCGTCGCGAAATTCATCGCCAACACCGGGTTGACACCGTCGGGCCGGAGATCGAAATAGAAGAACTCTGGCGCGGCCGGCGCCAACTCCACAATCGCCAGATTGCTGCGCTCTTCCAT
>JAKZVK010000950.1:0-6267 GCA_047516085.1 Bryobacterales bacterium | reverse complement strand
TTCTAGATTCTTTCATTTCCAGTTTCCGAAAGGGCATCGGGAGGACTCCTTCGTCCGACCTTAGCCCACGGCTGGGTGGAAACCATGTCTCGTGTACAACTGGAAACGATGTCATGGAACTGAACAGCATGCCGTGCCCGCCTGCTCGGCCTACCGCGACATGTACGGGTGTCGAACGAACTCGACGAAAAACCTCACTTACACCAGGGGCGGGTAGGCTGAGCCTGTGACCATTATCAATCGACTCGCGGACGGTTGGTAATAGGATAATGTCACTTGTGAGGAGCCTGCCGGGCGGGGGGACACAAGAGCCTGCGTGGTTCTTAGTGATGGCTCAACGCGGGCTGACGCCCGCGGCTCTGAGTTCTGGGTGAGCACGGTTGTGGTGCGCAGGGGCTTCACTCGGCCGTCAAGTCTTCCGTGCGGACTTGCGTCCAGCGGCGGCGATGTCCAGCGGCGGTGATTGACAGGTCCGCCGGGCGCTTGTTAGCCTGCCAGTTTGGCCTTGTCGCGCGATTGGCGACGGCATCGTGTACTTGAGCCGCCCCGTTTGGACGGTTCTTTGAGGAGGAAACAGCAGTGGATTTGAAACCTTTGTTTGACCGCGTGGTCGTGCGCCGCGTTGAAGAGGGAGAGCAGCAGAAGGGCGGCATCATCATCCCTGACTCGGCCAAAGAGAAGCCGCAGCGGGGCGAGGTGGTGGCTGTCGGCCAGGGCAAGCGCCTCGATGACGGCAAGCTCGCACCGCTCGACATCAAGGCCGGCGATCTGGTCCTGTTCGGGAAGTATTCGGGTTCCGACGTCACAGTCGACGCCGAAGAGCTATTGATACTTAGGGAAGAAGAAATTCTCGGTATCCTCGACTAGGCGCGCCCCCCGGGGCAACGCCGCTTCGCGGCTCAGACCTCGTTGCGGTTCGACCGTTCGTGCGGGCCACGGTTCCTACGGGCCAGGGAACGGGAGTGGCCGTCGTACTATGTGGGCGGACGCAGCGGTCCGCCCCTACGAAGGTCGGCGGGGCCGGGTTGTATGCCGGCGAGCGGGCGCCGCGTGTTGTCGTGCCCCTACATTCTGGCCCGGGCCGACCTCGATTTCACCACAGTCGGCGTTAGCCCGTCGTGCGGACGTTGATGTCGTGTCCTTTGAGGATCTGCTTGAGCCCGTCCACGGTGTAGGTGGCGTAGTGGAAGATCGACGCGGCTAGAGCGGCGTCGGCCTCTCCTTGGGCGAAGACCTCCACGAAGCTCTCGGGCGTGCCGCCGCCGCCGCTCGCGATCACGGGGATGTGCGTGTGGCGCGAGATGGCGCGCGTCAACTCGCAGTCGAAACCCGTTTGGGTGCCGTCGCAATCCATCGAGGTCAGCAGAATCTCGCCCGCGCCCAGCGACTCACCCCGCTCGGCCCACTCGACTGCGTCGATGCCGGTGTCCTTGCGGCCGCCGTAGGTCACGACGTTCCAGTTCGCGGCCCCGGACCCATCGGCACCACTGCGCCGCGCGTCGATCGCCAACACGACGGCTTGCGCACCGAACTCCTCGGACAGCTCGGTGAGTAGTTTCGGGCGTTCGACCGCCGCCGTGTTGACCGACACCTTGTCGGCGCCGACGATCAAGATGTTGCGCGCATCGGCGACCGAGCGAATGCCGCCGCCCACGGTGAGCGGGATGAACACCTCCCGGGCGGTCCGCTCGACGACGTCTTTCATGATGTCGCGGCGGTCGTGCGAAGCGGTGATGTCGAGAAAGACGAGTTCGTCCGCGCCGTCGCGGTTGTAGATATTGGCCAGTTCGACGGGATCACCCGCGTCGCGCAGTTCAACGAAGTTGACCCCCTTGACGACCCGCCCCTCTTTGACGTCGAGGCAGGGGATGATCCGCTTCGCTAGCATGCCAAGAAATTGCGGACGATCTGCTGTCCGATGCCGCTCGACTTTTCAGGATGGAACTGCACGCCGAAGACGTTACCGGCTTCGAGAGCGGCCGTGTACCGAAGGCCGTATTCGCATAAGGCGGCGGCCCGGTCGCCCGCCACGTCCGCCGGGACGTAGTAGCTGTGGGCGAAGTAGACGTAGGGTTTAGGGTCGAGTCCCTCAAGCAGACGCGGTTGCCCCTGCGGCTCGAGTCGGTTCCAGCCCATATGAGGAACGCGGTAGTCGGCCGGGAAGCGCCGCACTTTGCCCGGGTAGACGCCGAGCCCTTCCAGTTCAGGGGCCTCTTCACTTTTTTCGAACAGAGCGTGCAGTCCGAGGCAGATTCCCAGAAACGGCACGCCGGCCGCGATGCGCTCGCGGAACGCCTCGCGCACGCCGAGGGAGTCAAGGGAGCGGATCAACTGGCCGAAATGACCGACGCCGGGCAGGATGATTTTCTCCGCGCGTTCGAGGCCGGCGCGACCATTGACGATCTCGTAGGGCTCGCCGATCGCGTCGAGCGTGTTCTCGACCGAGCGAAGGTTGCCGGCGCCGTAGTCAAAGATGGCGATCATGGGGTTCGTGATTCGTGATTCGTGATCTGTGATTCGTGTGCCCGTCAGACCGGGTCCTGATGGCGGCCCGGGCGTTGTGCGCCTACGCTGGGCGCCCCTTTGTCTTCTCCAGTAGGCCCTTAGTGCTTGGGAGCTGGTCTTTTAGCCGCTTGTCCTTCGAGCAGGCGTAGCGCATGGCCCGCGCGAAGCACTTGAAGATACCCTCGATCTTGTGGTGATTCGAGCGCCCGTACATCACGCGCGCGTGTAGATTCGCTCCGCCGTGGTTGACGAACCCGTCGAAGAAGTCGTGCAGCAGCTCGGTCTGCAGGTCTCCCACCAGGCGGAAGCGGGTCGGTGCGTGGTAGACCAGCGCGGGGCGTCCGCCGAGGTCGACCGCGACGACCGCGAGCGTCTCATCCATCGGCATCACAAAATAGCCCGCTCGATTGACGCCGACGCGGTCACCCAGGGCTTGGGCGAAACACTGCCCCAGCACGATCCCGACGTCTTCGACGGTGTGATGCTGGTCGACGTCGAGGTCTCCGGTGGCGCTCAGCTCGAGATCGAAGCCGCCATGCTTCGTGAATAGCTCGAGCATGTGGTCAAAGAAACGGATGCCGGTGGAGATCTTGTAGCGGCCCTTGCCATCGAGGTGCAGTTTGGCTTGGATCTGCGTCTCCTTGGTGTCGCGTTGGACGGTTGCTGATCTCATGGGGCTGATCTCAAGGAGTGCTTGGTCGCAGAACCGCTGCCTACAAAACATCCTGCAAGACTTCCAAGAACCGGCGCGCCTGCTCCTTTGTACCAGCGGTGATGCGGGCGGCTCCGGGGATCTCGTGGCTGCGGTCGCGGATCAGGATGCCGCGCTCCCGCAGCTCCCCGCAGATCTCTTTCGATCGCTCTCCCAGTTGCGCGAGCACGAAATTAGCGCAGCTCGGGTAGTGCGCAACGCCGAGCCGGTCGAGGCCTTCGGAGATCATCGTCCTCGCTTCGAGCGCTTCGCTGACATAGCCACGGACGTAGTCCTGGTCTTCGATCGCTTCGAGCGCGCAGGCGGCCGCGACCGCATTAACGCTGTAGGGCGACTGTCCCTTACTGACGGCGGCGATGTTCTCGGCTTGCGAGAGCAGGCAGCCGATGCGCAGACCCGCCATCCCGTAGGCCTTTGAAAACGTGCGGCTGACGAACAGGTTCGGGTACAGGGCCAACATCTCGGCCGCCGTGACGCCGTAGAACTCGAAGTAGGCCTCGTCGATCAGCACGACTGCCTTGTGCGCCCGCTCGGCGATCTCCTCGATTGCGTCCAGATCGATTCCGGAACCGGTCGGGTTGTTGGGGTTGGCGATCAGTACCACACGCGTTCGCTCGCTGACGGCATCCAGCAGCTCGTCGAGAGGAAAGGCCAGGTCCGGGACGCGATAGGGGACCTCCCGCGGCACGGCGCCGGCCAACTCCACGTAGAAGCGGAACATCGAGTAGGTCGGCGATGGAATCACGACCTCGTCGCCGGCATCGACATAAGTGTTGATGAGGGAGTGGATCGCCTCGTCGGTCCCGTTGGTGAAAAGCAGTTGGGCGGTGTTGACGCCGAGAAACCGGGCCATCCGCTCTCGTGCCTCGGTGTACTCGGGGTAAACGGCCAGGAACTCGGGATCGGCCAGCTTTTGCAAAAAGCGGGCGACACGGGGCGATGCGCCGACGGTGTTCTCGTTGAAATCGAGCCGCAGCTTACCCTGCCGGCCGCTGGTGGGCGGCACGTAGGGGGCCATCCGCTGGACGGCTTCTCGGGGCTTGGGCCGCTGCCCGATCACGGTTTTCATCATGGCCTTAGTCGGTGGCCTCAGTCATCGACACGCACTTCAATCGAGCGGGCGTGTCCCTCAAGGCCCTCGGCGCGCGCCAAGGTGGTGATGGTCGGCGCCAAGCGCTTGAGCGCTGCCCGGTCGAGTTGCTGCACCGAGATGATCTTGACGTAGTCGAGTACGGAGAGGCCGCCGCGAAACGTTGCTACGCCGCCGGTCGGCAGCACGTGGTTGGGGCCGGAGGCGTAGTCGCCGGCTGCTTCGGGACTCCATGAGCCGACGAACACGCTGCCGGCGTTGGTGACATTCTTGAGCATCGCCTCGTCGGGGATCGATAGGTGTTCGGGGGCGAAGTGGTTGGCGATCTCCATGGCTTCGTCGAGACTGCTCGTCACGATGATCGAGCCGTTGCGTCCCAGAGACGTCGCGGCGATCGCGCGTGTGGGCAGCACCTTGAGCTGCTTCTTGACTTCGTTCAGGACGCCATTTGCCGTTCTCTTGGAATGCGTCAGCAAGATGGCCGTTGCATCGACGTCGTGCTCGGCTTGGGCGAGCATGTCGGCCGCCAGCATCCGGAACTCGCGCGAGGTCGCGCCCTTGGGGGCGATCAACATGATCTCGGTGGGGCCCGCTACGAAGTCGATACCCACCTCGCCGGCCAGCAGCTTTTTCGCCGCTGCCACGTAGATGTTGCCTGGGCCGACAATGCGGTCGGCCCGAGGCACGGTCGCGGTTCCGTAGGCGAAGGCCGCGATCGCCTGCGCCCCGCCCATGTGGAAGAAGTTCTCAACCTTGAGGAACCCAGCCGTCGCCAAAGTCGTGGGCGTTGGCTTGGGCGAAGCGACTGAGATCACCTTCACGCCGGCTACTTGCGCCGGGATCACAGTCATCATCAGGGTCGAAGGCAACGGATAGTTGCCCCCGGGGATGTAAGCGCCCACCGATCCGATCGGCCGGACGATCTGGCCTAGCTTTACTCCCCGCCGGACCCGCTTTGACCACGGCTGCGGTATCTGCAGCTCGGCGTATTGGCGGATTCTCTCCGCCGCCGTCTCCAAGGCGTCGCGGAAGTCTTCGTCGGCTTCTCGGAGGGAGTCGCGAAGCTTTTCGGGCGGAATGCGGACCGTGTTGCCTTTGAGCCCGTCGTAGCGGCGGGCGTGGGCGAGCAGGGCCCCGTCGCCGCGGTCGCGAACCGCTTCGATGATGGGCGCGACCGTCGATTCGGCCTGCCCAAGCCGCTGTCGGCGCTTAGCGAAGAGCCGGTTGAGTATGGCGCGGTCGCTGCTGCTGATGATCTTAAACATCAGAGACCTGTTTCCTCAGGATTTATAGACGGCCTTGGGGTCGTAGGCGGGATCTTCGAACTGCGTCCAATCGCCGTCTTCAAAGCGGCGGTAGAAGCAACTTCGGAATCCATTATGGCAAACGCCCGGGCCCAGCGCCTCTGCTTGGATGACGAGTGAATCCTCGTCGCAATCGACCTGGATTTCCTTGGCCAGCAAGTAATGGCCCGATGTCTCGCCCTTGACCCACAGGGCATCGCGGGAGCGGCTGTAGAAGGTCACTTTGCCGGTCTCGCAGGTCCGGCGAAAAGCCTCGTCGTTCATGAAGCCAAGCATCAGGACGCGGCCGTCGGAGGCGTCTTGAACAACGACCGGCAGAAGGCCATCCAGCTTGGAGAAATCAAGTTTCATACGCACCTGGAAACAAAAAACCCGCGCGGCCCAAAGGCCGGCGGGCGTCGCGTCGCGTTGAGGTTTCGCTTACGACTGGGGTTGCTTCCGCCGGCCCGCGTCCGTGTGTTGCAGGACATGATGATAGCTCCGGTGATGGAAGCGGAAATTCATGACGTTTCAGCTACTAGTGTAGTGCACCATAAATAATGTAACTTATATTGGCTTCCCATCGTCTCTATTAACAGGAGGCATGGGATGCGAAGAGCACAACCAGTAACTTTGAACACAGCGCAATGCAAGCAGTTGGACCGCTACGCGCGCGG
>JAKZVK010000949.1:0-8997 GCA_047516085.1 Bryobacterales bacterium | reverse complement strand
CGGCAGCGTCGAAAGGTTCTGGATTTTATCCATGGCGCCCCGTTCGGCATCCCAGCGAAACGCGGTCAGCGTATTACTCATTTCGTTGATGACGTAGCAGTAGTTTGCCGAGGGATGGAACGTCAAGTGACGCGGGCCGCTGCCGGGCGCGACTTCGGCAAAGGCTGGATCGTTGAATTGAAGCGTGGCTTTTTGCGCGTCGGCTCGAAACACGAACAGATCGTCGGTTCCGAGATCGGCCGACACGGCGAACCGCCCGTCGGGAGAGAAGTTGACCGAGTGGGCGTGCGGTCCGCTTTGGCGGCGTGGGTCGATGCTCGACCCATAGTGCGCGAGGACGCTCACCGCTTCGCCCAGCGAGCCGTTCGCGTTGACGGGTAGCGAAGACGTACTGCCCACACGATAGTTCGCCACCGCCAACATTCGACTCGACGGGTGCATGTCGAGATGGACGGGCGCGGGTCCTCCGGACAAGACCTGATTCAGCATCGTCAACTTGCCCGTGACGCGGTCGACGTCGAACGCGCGCACCGCGCCGCGGCCTTCCTCATCGGCTGTGACGGTGTAAAGATACTGCTGGCTGGGATGCACGGCCAGGAAGGCCGGATAGGTCATCTCGGCCACGAGTCCGATCTCAGTCAACTCGCCGCTGCCGGCGTCAAAGCGGTAGGCGTAGATTCCCTTCCCCGCTCCCTCACCCGCGGTTTGCGCGCCGAAGTAGGCGAAATACTGCGAGCCGCCCAGCCCTGACCCGGCGGCCCCATTCTTGTTGCCCCCCTCGTTTGCCGCGGGCGGATCCGCGGCTGGGCCGCAGGATGCCAAAACCCACGGGGCCAAGACCACCGTCAGAGCAGCGAGAAGCGTGACCGGCAGCCGACGGATTCCACGCACGCAGGTACTGTCCCAAACCTGCGATCCGTCGGGGTGGACCGCTGCGTCCAACCTGCCGAGCCGCGGCTTCGACCGTCGCCTCAGCGAATGGCTGCTAGCGTTTCCGCTCGCTCCAGGCGGTCCAGGGGTGCCTGATCGCTAGGCTTCTATCAACTCTTGCGGCTTGCTGCTTCGGCTTTTGCTTTTCGTTTTTCCTTTAGGCTTAGCTGCGCCTGCTTCTTCTTCTCTTTCTTGCCTTTGTCTTTCTTGCCTTTGTCACCCATGTGGTTCTCCTTGGTAATTAGGTTCGGTCCCGCGGATCGAGCGGCAGACGGACCTCGCCCGCTTCGATCGATCCGGAGCCCTCGGCGGAGCGGCGTTCACGGACGACCCATTTGGCGGGCTCGTCGACAAGACGGCGACCCGGTAAGAAGCGGGACCGAAAGCGGCCGGATTCCGCACACTCCCGTATTGTCCCAAACCTCGATCGTGGTGCAGGTGACCTGCCGGCCGCGAGGTGCCGTTGGCAAGCGCCGGCGTCCCTTCCGTGCGACACGCACAGGCAAGCGGCGGGCCGGGGCATCGAGCGATTGTCAGCCGTTACACGCATACCGGGAATCCATTAAAATAAGAGCCGGCGACCCGTGATTGCATCGTTCGGAGATCGCGCGACCGAGGATCTGTTCCACGGGCGCTCCACGCGTCGGGCACAGAGATTCCCGGCCGACATTGTGCCGAGCGTCGTACGAAAGCTCGACATGATCAACGCAGTGGACGACGTGAGCGAGCTGCGATCCCCGCCGGGGAACCGGCTCAAGAGGCTCAAAGGTGAGTTGCGTGGCTTCCATAGTCTGCGAATCAACGCCCAGTGGAGAATCATCTTCCGGTGGGAGAGTGGACAAGCCTACGAAGTCGAAGTGACCGATTATCATCGGTGAGGTAGAGGGGGTTATGCTTCCAGAGAACCGAATTCCGACACACCCGGGAGAGATCCTGTTGACCGAGTTTCTTGAGCCGCTGGGGATGACGCAAGTGGCCCTGGCCAAGGCGATCCGGATCCCCGTTCAGCGCGTAAACGAGATCGTGCGGGGGAAGCGCGGCGTTACACCCGAAACAGCTTGGCTTCTGGCGAAGGCGTTCGGCACGACGCCGCAGTTCTGGGCGAACCTTCAGTCAAACCATGACTTAGCGGTGCAGCGCCCGGCCAAGAAGCTGGAGGTTTTGGAGAGAATCGCGGTTTGAGGCGCACAGCGCGTAGATCTACAGCGCGCTCGGGAGATGCAGTCTGACTATGAATCTTTTTGGCAAACCCTTAGATCAGATCAGCTATGAGGATTTGGATTGGCTGATCCGGGAGCAAGTCCTTGAGGGTGATCAGGTCGAGTTCAAAAGGAGTCTGCCGTCAACGAAAAGCGGTGGTGATCCGTGGGAACAGGGCGAGAATCGGATTGGCGACAAAGCGCGCAACGAGATTCTGGCTGAAGTCGTGGCTCTTGCCAATGCTCATGGTGGTCACCTCTTCCTCGGAATCGACGAAACAGAGGAGAAACCGGCGAGAGCATCCAGCATCGTTCCGCTACCGCAGTGCGCAGATCTAGCAGAGAGACTGCGGCTACAAGCTCGCGATTGCATAGATCCTCAGCTCCCCGTGGTCAATACTGTCGGCATCCCGATCGGCGACAAGGGAAACGGAGTCGTGATTGTTCGGGTCCCCGAATCGCGGCTGGCCCCGCATCGGCTCATGCCAACGAGGGAATGCTACGTTCGCCGGGCAGATCGAACGGAGAAGATGACCATGCGCGAGATCCAGGATCTGACGCTGAATCGGCACAGAGGTCTGGAGGCGGTCAACTTACGCTTTGCGGAGATGCAGACGCGGGCTGCTGAGAGATGGAAAACGATTCGCTCTCGAGGCTACGAGAGGGCCTTTGGACTGCGGGCTGCGGCCTTTCCGACCTCGGGCGATCTCTACATTGCTCGGGTACACAGGAGCAATGCTCTCGACCTTGCGTGTCGACCCTTTTCCGCGCGGCTCAGTAGTGACCCCTTTACGATCGCCACCCCAGACGTTTGGGGGACTTGGAGAGCCATTCTCCGCGGCTCACAGCTCTGCTACGACCACGACAACTACACGTTCAATCGCGAGATGTTCTGCGACGGGGGTATAGCGCTGGACTACACGTTCGGCCCCACCAAGGACCTTGACGAAGGCGTCGAAACGAATCTTCTGCTGGCGCTAGTCGTGAATGCCGCCGTCAAGGCTCATCAGTTCCGTGTAGCCGCTGGGGCGCCGGATACTGAGTATGCCCTTGAAGTGGGAACCGTTGGCCCACCGCGCAAACTTCGCGCCCTCGGGCTAGACCCGAACCGGCTTAAGCCGTTCGGGGAGATTTATGGGAACCTGACCTTCCCTCGTTACCCCGTCCGCTCACCAAGTGAGTTCAACGAATTGTTTGAGCTGTTCATTCGGGACCTCTGGAATGCCTGTGGCGAGGACTTGCACTCCACCAGCAAGCTTTTCGTTGAGCACGGCCAAAACGGTGGCTGACCAAGAGTTGCTGCCCTCGGCCGCTAGTAGTACTAGCCTGGGGCGTGAGCCCTAGAAAGCGGGGTGAGGAACAAGAAACACACGGGGTCTTGGACCGGCCTTGGCCACCGGTCCAAGGCCCCGAATCAATAGGTTGGGTTGAGCGACGGGTTCCCGGGGTTGCACCCCGGGCTAGTATTAAGGCGCCGCTGCGCGGCTGGAAGGTTGTTGGGCGGGCGCAGGGGCCCGCCCCTACGATTGCCGATGGAGGACCCCGAATCCCCGCCTAGAATGGAACTATGTCCGACCAACCGACACGCCGGGAAGCGCTGGTACGAATCGCCGGCACCGCCGCCACTTCCGCCGCACTTCCCATGGCGCAGCAGGCCACGGCTCAGCAGGAGTTCACGCCGCGCGCGTTCACGGCTAGCGAGTTCGGGCTGGTCACCCAACTGGTGGAAATGATCATCCCCGAATCCGACACCCCCGGCGCCGCGGCGGCCGAGGCCGCCCGGATCATCGACGAAACCCTATCCGCCGACCCCAAGCGTCTCGCTCAGTTCAAAGCCGGCCTCAAGCTTTTGGCCGAGGCGGGCTTCCCCGAGCAGAGTGCCGAGCGGAGCGCGGAGCAGCGTGTCGAGTTGCTGACGAAGTTCAGCGAGTCGAAGGGCGAGCGAGGCGCGTTCTTCCGGCTGCTCAAGAACATGACGATCGACGCCTATTACTCGACCGAGATCGGCTTGGCTCAGGAGCTCGGCTATCAGGGCAACACCTACCTCAAAGAATTCCCCGGCTGCGACCACGAGGATCACGCCTGATGGCGCGTGCCGACGACCACGATGTCGTCGTCATCGGCAGCGGCGCGTCGGGCGGCATGGCCGCCTGGAACCTGACACGTAAGGGTGCCAAGGTCCTGCTTCTTGACGCGGGCTCGAAATTCCATCGGGGTGATTTCTGGACCCACGTGAGCCCCTGGGAAGCGCGCGAGCGTCGCCGCCAGGGCAAGAAGCCCCCGCCGTTCCTGCTGACTCTCGACGAGCAACCCTACGAGTGGGTTGGCGACCGCTTTTTCGACCTGTGGCGCGTTTGGGGCATCGGCGGCAAGACGAACATCTGGGGACGCGTGTCGCTGCGCTACTCCGATCTCAACTTCACCGAGCCCGAGCGCGACGGCTGGGAGATCGCTTGGCCCCTCCGCTACAACGACATCGCTCCCTACTACGACAACGTCGACAGGCTGATTGGCGTCTGTGGCGGGGACGACGACGAGCCCTGGCTTCCCGGTAGCCAACACCACATGCCGCCGCCAAAGCCCCGTTGCGGCGAGGTCCTCATGCGCCGGGCCGCCGCGCGGCGCGGCCTCAAGGTGGTTGCCGGACGCCGCGCCGTCATGACTCGCGATCACCGGGGCTTCTCCGCCTGCCACTACTGCGGGGCTTGCGGCCGGGGCTGCGACACGGCCAGCTTCTTTAACGCAGCGGACCACCTGCTGCCCTTCGCCGACCGAACCGGCAACCTCACCGTCATCGAGAACGCCGTGGTGGCGCGCATCCTGGTTGACGACGAAGGCCTGGCCAACGGCGTCCAGTACTTCGAACGCCACAGCGGCAAGGAGCGGACCGTGCCCGCCAAGCGAGTGGTGCTCGGCGCTTCGTGCGTTGATTCCACCCGCATCCTGTTGAACTCGAGATCGCGCCAACACCCCAACGGCATCGGCAATGGTTCGGACGTGATCGGCCGTTACCTGTCGGAGCAGGTCCGGTTCCACATCCGCGCCTTCGCGCCCGAGTTGATCGGCGGTACGGCCCGAAACGACGACGGAATCAGCGGCGCCCACGTCTACCTCCCTCGTTTCGACAAGCCTGGGGCGAAGAAGGACTACCTGCGCGGCTACGGCGTCCAGTTCTGGGGCACGGGTTGCGGTAGCACCGCCGGATTCGCCAAAGACGTTCCCGGCTTCGGCCGGGACTTCAAGAAATCCGTCAAGGAACGCTACCCGGCCTTTATCCAGATGCACCCCTACGGCGAAGTCCTGCCGCGCGCCACGAATCGCATCACCGTCAACGGCACACAGGAAGATCGCTATGGCGTGCCGGTCGCTCGCATCGACTACGACATCGGCGACAACGAACGCAAGATGGTCCAAGCAATGTACGACACCGCCGAAGAGATCCTTCACGAAATGAAAGCCGAAGCCCTGCCCTACCGTCGAGGTGAGATCGACAAGTTCGGCAGCGCTATCCACGAGCACGGCACCTGCCGCATGGGCAACGACCCCAAGCGCTCGGCTCTCGACAAGTATTGCCGCATGCACGAGGTCAAGAACCTCTATGTCGTCGACGGCAGCGCCTTTCCCACCGCAACCGAGAAGAACCCCACCCTCACCATCCTGGCCCTCTCGTGGCGGGCGACTGACTATCTGTCGGAGCAGATGCGAAAAAACGAGCTGTGATCGCCGGCTCGGCTTTCGTCGTCTGAACCTTTTCTGGGAGTTGACGGTTTTGCCGATGAGACTACCGAGGGCCTGGAAACAGCCGCCAAGCGCATATGCCGAATCTCCGTTTCCTCATAGTCGACGACGATCCCACGACGCGCACCCTGCTCGCCCGATGGATCACCCAAGCCCGATTGGGCGAGACTCATGAGCTGGAGAACGGCAGCGAAGCTCTCGAGTTTCTCTCGAAAACGCAAGTGGACCTCGTAGTGCTCGGCGTCAAAATGCCCATCGTGAGCGGCATCGAGATGCTCACCTTGCTGCGGGGGGATCCCAAGCTCAAGGACCTCCCCGTGGTTATCATCTCCGCGCAAGGCACGTCCGACGGCATCCGCGAGGCGATGCGGCTGAGGATCGACGACTACATACTCAAGCCGCTCGACCGCACCAAATCCATGGACCGCATTGTCGCCGCTGTGAATCGCATTCAAGAGAAACGACGTACCCAGGCGCAAGCGGCCGGGACCACGAAACCGAAGGTGCTTGTTGCCGATCCGGATGACAGTTTTCGCGAGTTCGCGCGGAAAGCTCTCGATCCCATCTGTCGGTGTGAGGTGGCCGGTAACGTAGGCCAGCTCATGGTTAGCGCGATCCGGTTGCAGCCAAGCGTGATTCTGCTCTCCAAGGACCTACCGGGCTTGCGGCTCGATTTCATGCTCCACAAGCTCGCGCAACCAGGAGCCCAGATCTATCTGCTGGCCGCAGCAGAAGAGGAAGTCAAGCACGAGCACTTGGCCGGCGTTGTGACTCGACGCTTCATGCCCACCGAGTTCCGCGCCGCCGTGTCCCGTAGACTCGATGCCGCGAAACCCGCCGAGACGGCCGGTGCTGACGAGGCTGGCGAGGCTGCGAAGCCGGCCGAAATCGCCGTGGGCTCCTTGCTCTCGGGGATCGAGCCGGAACTGATGAGCACCATTCAGGACGTTCTCGAAAAGGCGACCGGCAACGATGCGAAAGAGATCGAGCCGCCTTCGGAACAACCCGCTTTCGACGCTTCCGGCCGCGTTCGCCTCGACTGCCAGGAGCCGCCGTTGGCCGTCTACGCCTCGGTCCAGTCAGGAGACTCGGTCCTGCGAGACTTCGCCAGGTCGATGCTCGGAGTCGATGAGGGAAGCCTCAACGACGAGGCCGTGCAGTCGAGCCTCCGGGAGCTGCTCAACGTCATCGGAGGGAAGATCAAGTCCTGCTGTGCGGCCGCGCAGGTCGACCTGAAGCTGGGGTCGCCCGAGACGGGAGACGCTCTTCCCGAAGTGACCGGCCAACCCGAGTATCAGTTGAAGAAGCTGTTCGGATGGGACAGCGGGCAGGTCTTCGAAGTCTCGATTACCGCGGTTGCGGAATCCGGCTCCTGAACAACCGCGGGCTCAAACCCCAACGAATCCGTCACGCCGAACGTGCCTTTAGCGCCGCCGGCTCCAGGTTGCCGATACCTGCCGTTCGCACGTCGCGGAAGCGCAACGGCTTGGGGCGCAGCCCCGCCCCCTGCCGTTCGACCAGAAAACCACCGATCGCCAGGTAGTCTAGGTTCCCCTGCAGAAAAGCCCGGATGGCATCGTCAGGCGTACATACGATCGGCTCCTCGTGCATGTTGAAGCTGGTATTGACGATCGAGGCAATGCCGGTCCGTTTCCAATACTCATGCAAGATGCGATAGTAGCGGGGATTGCTCTCTTCGGTGATCAATTGCGGACGCGCCGTGCCGTCGACGTGTACCACCGCCGGGCAGCGCTCGATCATGCGGCGGGTACAGTCGAAAGTCACCGTCATGAATCGCGCGCTGCACTCGGCGCCCGTAAGGTTCAAGTAGCTCTCCGAAGCTTGTTCGGCCAGCGTCACCGGCGCAAACGGCATGAACTCGCTGCGCTTAAGTTGCTCGTTGAGCCAGTCGTTCACCTTGGCATCCGTCGCTGGATACAAGATTGAACGGTTGCCCAGCGCCCGCGGACCAAACTCCATCCGGCCGGCGAAGTGGGCCACGACTTTGTTGGCACAAAGCAGTTCGGCCACCGCGGCGGGCACATCGCGGCACTCGGCTGTTTCGAGGCCGTGACGCTGTAACGCGGCCCCGATCTCGGCGTTGCTGTACTCCGGCCCCCAATAGACGTCCGTGATCGGCTCCGGCTCCCGGTCGCCCGACTCGTGGCGGTAGACCATCTGCGCCGCCCCGTAGCCTAGGCCGCCGTCGGCCATGTGCGGAAACACGAAGATGTTCTCGACGCCGTCCAGTTCGAACAGCCGCTGGTTCAGCTTGACGTTGGCGCACACACCTCCCGCCAGCACCAGGTTGCGGGCCCCGGTCTCCCGCACATAGTGGGCGACATAGCGGCAGGTGACTTCCTCGAGAACGGTCTGCACCGCGGCGGAGAGCTGTTCCCGCCCGTATCTTTTCGCCAAGTAGAGAAGCTTCGGATACGCCCCGTAGACGGCGGGGACCATGAAACTGCCGTCGGCATCATTGAAGGCGAGCTTTCGAAACTGGTCGAGCAGGTCGGGGTCCGGAGTCGCATAGGCCGCGAGCCCCGTAACCTTGCCCTCGTGGCGGTTGGGCCTGAACCCCAACGCCTTTGTCACGATCCCGTACAGCGCGCCAAGAGAGTGGGGCACGACAATCTCTTGCAATAGCTTGAACCGTCCGCGCTCGATCCGGTAGACCTCTGAAGTCGCTCCTTCGCCCTGTCCATCGAGCGTGACCGCCAGAGCGTTCTCAAAACCCGACCCCCAGTAGGCGCACGCGGCGTGAGCACGATGATGAGGCACGCGCACCAGCTTATCCTCGACGCCCCGCACGCGGCTCCAGGCGAGGATCTCGTCGCTCATCCGGTGCGCCAAGTCCATTGCGCGCGGGGCGTTGCGCCCAGTGTTGACCGCGCAGTTGAGACCCTTGATCCACAACGGCGAGGGGTCGCGCGTCGAGAAATAGTCGTGGCCGCGGAGCTTGTCACGCACGCGATAGAAACGTCCCGGTTTCGCAATCGGATCCGCTTTTGCGACGGCGATCGCGTCCACCGCGGCCAACTCGATCCCCGCGTAGTCGAGAATCCACGAGATCGAGCGGTGGGGGAAACCCTGGTGCCGCTTGACGCGGGAAAGCCTCTCTTCGTTAATG
>JAKZVK010000948.1:0-5275 GCA_047516085.1 Bryobacterales bacterium | reverse complement strand
ATTCGGGGCAGCGCGGGTGTATACTGTGACCGTGTCAGGGCCAAAATGGAAATCCTGGCTTATATGCTGTGGCCGTGTTGGGATCAAACTGGAAGCTCAAGATCGCATGCGCTGCGGCGTTTCTTTCCTTCGTAGGCGCTTGTTCGGACGCCCCTCAACACCCCCAGAAACCCAACATCATCCTGGTCATGACCGACGACCAGGGATGGGCTCAGGTCGGCTTTCACGGGAACCCCTACATCAAGACGCCTACTCTCGATCGGCTGGCTACCGAGAGCACGGAATTCACGCAGTTCTACGTCGAGCCCAAGTGTGCGCCGACCCGCGCGGCGTTGCTGACTGGCGTTCATGGTTACCGAAACGGCGTTATCGACACACACCTCGGTCGCACATTCCTCGATCCCGAGGCGGTCACTTTGGCTGAGCTGCTGGCCGCTGACGGTTACACAACCGGCATCTTCGGCAAGTGGCATCTCGGGGACAACTACCCGTTGAGGCCGAGCGATCAAGGGTTTCAAGAAGCGCTCGTGCACCGAGGCGGCGGTATCGGCCAGCCCGCCGGTCCTCCGGGCAATACCTATTGGGACCCGGTGCTCGAACACAACGGCGAGTCGAAGAAATATCAGGGCTATTGCACGAAAATCTTCACCGACGCGCTGATCGAGTTCGTGCAAGAGAATCGCGATCGGCCGTTCTTCGGCTACCTGGCGACCAACACGCCGCATTCGCCGTTCGATGTGGACGAGGAGTACATCGCGCCCTACCGCGAGATGGGACTTCCCGAGAATACGGCGCGGGTCTACGGGATGATCACCGAGTTCGACGAGAACTTGGAGCGCCTGCTCGTCAAATTGAACGAGCTGGGCCTGGCGGAAAACACGATCGTGATCTTCTTGACCGACAACGGACCGACGCAGCAGACCTATACCGCCGGTCTCAAGGGACGCAAGGCGAGCGCCTACGATGGCGGCACGCGCGTGCCGTTCCTGATCCGCTGGCCCCGAAAATTCGAGACGGGCCGCAAGATCGACCGCATCGCCGCCCATATCGACGTCGTGCCGACGCTGCTAGAATCGGCCGGCATCACAGAGCCCGATTCGGGGTTCGATGGCCTGAGCCTCATGCCTCTGCTCACAGGCGGCATTTCCCCCGAGGACTGGCCGGACCGCACGATCTACCTGCAGAACCACCGCGGCGATGCGCCCCAGAAGAACCGCAACGTGTTCGCCCGGAATCAGCGCTGGAAAATCGTCCAGCCGCTGGGCAAACACACCGACCCGTTTCCGGAAGACGCGAAGTTCGAGCTATACGACATGCCGGCCGACCCCGGCGAGACGAACAATCTTGCCGAGGCGCATCCCGAGATTGTGGAGGAAATGCGGCGCGGCTACGAGGAATGGTTCCGCGACGTATCTTCCACGCGCGGTTTTGACCCGGTGCGGATCCACCTCGGAACGCCTCATGAAGAGTCCGCGACGCTGGCGCGCTTTGATTGGCGCGGCGAGGGCCAGCAGCGCGCGCTGCCGGATGGCCTCGGCTACTGGGCGGTTGAAATCGAGGAGCCGGGCGAGTTCGACATGACCTTGCGTTTTGCCGGACCGTTAACTGAGGCGGGCCAAGCCAGGCTGAATGTCGATGGCGTGGGCCTGAGCGAAGCGGTTGCGGCAGGCGACGAGTCGTGCCAGTTTCGGGCGGTGCGGCTCGAGGCGGGTCCCGCGAACTTGGAAGCTTTGGTGGAGTACGGCGGGGTTGTCCGGGGTGCTTCGTTTGTGGACGTGAGCCGAGCCGAGCCAGGGAACTAGATGAGCGTTCGGCGGCATGTGGGCTTCCTGATGTTAGCGTCCTAGACCTAGAGGAGGAGGCGACCATAGCCCTGACACTGCACATCGAAGCGTTTGCCGACGGGGAGACCGTACCGACGCGCTACACCTGCGATGGAGGGAACCGTTCTCCGGCCCTATCGTGGAGCGGCGAGCCCCAGGGGACCCAAAGCCTCGCCCTGATCGTGGACGACCCCGACGCCCCGTTCGGGAATTGGAATCACTGGCTGCTCTACGACATCCCTGTTTCTTTGCAAGGCGCCCATCCCGACGACGAAAACACCGCCGTTATTGCCTACTTTGCGCGCGGCCGCCATATGCGCACGGCCTACCTCTCCGCTACGCGCGGAGAAGGCGGGCAGAACCTGATCGGCGCCGAGCAGGCCGAGCTGATGGGTTTGATTCGCACCCAAGAATTGCTTGCGGCCCGCCGCATTGATGGGGGCGAGCAGTTCTTCACCCGCGCAATCGATTTCGGCTTCTCGAAGAATCCCGAGGAAGCACTTGGAAAATGGGGGCGCGAGCAAGTGCTCAGTGATATGGTCCGCATCATCCGCCGCTTCCAGCCCGACGTGATCGTCTCGCGGTTTTCACCGGTCCTCAGCGGCGGTCATGGACAGCACACGGCAATCGGCAAGCTTTCGATCGTCGCCTTTGAAGCAGCCGGCGACCCCATCCAATTCCCCGGTCAAATCCATCAAGGGCTCAAACCCTGGAAGGCGAAACGTCTCTACTGTAACATTCCGACCTTCACCCGCCGAATGATGGAGGCCGCAGCAGCCAGGAAAGACCGCCTTCGGATCAACGTTGGCCAGTACGATCCTGTGCTCGGCAAATCCTACGCGGAGATCGCGGGCGAGAGCCGCAGCCTGCACCAAAGCCAGGCCATGGGCGCCTCGCAACGCAAAGGCAACGCTCCGGCGTTCTTCGCCCACATCGCCGGAGAGCCCGCCCAGAAAGATCTTTTCGAAGGCATCGACACCTCATGGGGACGCGTCCCCGGAGCGGCTGCCGTGAGCCGGCTTCTCATGAAGGCCCGCGAGGAGTACCGGCCCGGTCATCCCGAAGCAATCCTGCCGCTGCTGATTGACGCCTACGCCGAGCTTGAGGATTTGAGCGGCTACTGGCCGGAGGTCAAGCGCCCGCGCTTGTTGAAGGCAATCGAGCTGGCCGCCGGACTTTGGATTGACGCAACCGCTGACCGCTGGAACGCCACGCCGGGCAGTGATGTCGATCTTTCGTTGTCAGTAGTGAATCGCTCGCCGCACCGTTTCACCTGGACGCGAACCGAAGTCGCCGGCGTCGCGAGCGGCGGCAATTCGGAGGCGGCCGAGCTGGCTCACAACGAGCCCGCCGAAAAAAAATGCGGCTTGCCATTCCGGACTTCGCCCTCTACTCCGAGCCCGAGTGGCTGCGGCGTCCCTCCAACGGCACGCTCTACAACATTCATGACCCGCGCGTCATCGGCATGCCGGAAGCTCCGCCGGTTCTCGAAGCGACGTTCTATCTCCGAACCAGCAAGGGCGTCGAGCTGCCGTTCCGCCGTCCGGTGGTCTATCGCTGGGTCGACCGCGCGCGGGGCGAGCGATCCCGTGACTTGCAAATTGTGCCCGCCGTCGCGGTCACCTTCGTGCAGGCGAATATGATTTTCCCGATCAATACCCTCTTTCCTGCGCTGTAGTATATTCATCATGGCCTTTGTTGCCAATCGAACGCGCTCGATCCACGGCCCAACAAAAGGTAGCCAGCTTAAACTCGAGACAGCCTCACCGTACTCCTCCAAACCCTTGCCGATCTCAGCAAGACCAGGGCGGAGCTTCATCTGTGCGGAAAGCTCTACGAAGAACGACTCGATGAGTTGCTTGGTACCGCTGAACATCCACGGATTGAAATCAAGGACCTGTATGCCAATGTCATCCAAGTGTGACCGCGCGAGGTTGACAAAAGAAGTCTTTCCAGAACCCCAGGCACCGAGGACTCCGACAACGAGGCCTTCGGTTACATCCAGCCGCAGGATTTGCTCCGCAAACGAGCGAGCGATCTTGGCCCGCCCAATGACATCATCTTCTGGTTTCTGGATCGGGTTGTCGGCAGGGCATCCGGTCCGTTCCAGCGGGCGGCTCGTGTCAGTAACAAGATGCCGTATTTGCGATTTCATATGCATCTCCTGTGCTGTCGCTCAGAAGCCCCGCCTCTCCTCGATTTCTGCTTTAGCGTCCCACCACTTCGCCATTCCGTCGTAGTCGACGCCCCCAGCGCTTGGACTCGACGACCGCAAGACCAAACTCATAGCGCTTCCATTCCTCTGTGAAGCCGTTGGCACGACCCTTCGCTGCGGCGTCTGTGAACAGCAAGCCATCGGGCACATCCTCCCGGCCGTGAGCGGAGAGGTTTTGCTGCCGCCGGCTCGCCGTCCACCCGAGTTGCGCAACGGCTTCCGCGATGCGTAGCGTTGCAAAGGTCTTGCCCGTGCCACAAGCCATGACCAGCTTGCCGCGATCACGCGTCTTGAAGCCTCCAGTCACGTCGTCGAGTGCGGTCTTCTGATGCGGGCGCAGGCTGAACAGTTCGCGCCGATACGTCAGCGCCTCCAGTTCGCCGTGGACCAGATCGGGCCAGTCGAACGGTCGGCTTGCGAGATCGCCGAAGCGAAGCACGGCGTATGCGGGCTTCAGCGGAGCGATGGTCTTGATCGCGTTCGGCCCCCACTGATCGCCGGTGTCGACCATGATGCGGGCGGTGAAGGGATCGCGGGCCGAGGCGGCGATGAACGAATCGAGGTGAGGCTTCGAAATCTGCGTGCCCGGTGCGTAGCACTTGCACTGAATGGCGCAGTAACCGCCTTCGCGCTCCTCGGCGACGAGATCGATGCCGGTATCGGCGCCATCGAAACCGGGCTGTAGTGCCGCCCATTCAGACCACAGCCAGACGTGGGAGAACCGTTCCTTGTAGAGAGGATCCTCCACAAAGTAAGTTTTCATCAGCCTTTCGAAGAGGCGCCCCTTGTGGGCTTCGGAATCGGCGATGGACCGGATGTGATCTAACGTTCTCTGAAACCCGTTACTCAATCCTTTTCCTCTCCCTAAGTATCGCCGGAGGACAGCAATGAATGCCGCCCCTCCTCTCGCAGATCACAGTACTAGAGACACCGGCTCAGCTGTTTATCTACTCCTTGAAGAGATCGGAGTGGGAAGCGGTACGGACCAAGCGCAATTCGTCTCCTTGGACGCGGTAAATCAAGAGCCAATCCGGCTCGATGTGAGCCTCCCGGTAATCCTTCCAGATGCCCCGCAGTGGATGATCTAGATAGCGTGCGGACAAAAGGTCCTGCTGGATTAACGACGTCAACAGTAGTCGCAGCTTGGTTAGATCCTTACCCTGCTTCTCAGCTCTTTTCACATCGCGCTTGAACTGTGTGGATCGAACCGGTATCAGCATGTCAGACGCCGAGATCC
>JAKZVK010000947.1:0-2624 GCA_047516085.1 Bryobacterales bacterium | reverse complement strand
ACTGGGCCAGGCTACGCACCACGAACAGCCTCGAGCGCCTGCACACCGAGATCAAGCGTCGGATCCGGAGCGCCGGCGCCTTCCCCGACCGAGCCAGTGCGCTCCGCCTCATCACCGCGGTTGCTCTGAGGACTACTGCGGTCT
Source organism: Bryobacterales bacterium (assembly GCA_047516085.1). Classification (GTDB taxonomy): domain Bacteria; phylum Acidobacteriota; class Terriglobia; order Bryobacterales; family UBA6623; genus JAKZVK01. The sequence goes on along the minus strand of JAKZVK010000947.1, from coordinate 2,480 downwards.
GGAGCGAACGCCGCTACCTCGATCTCACGCTTCTCGAACCGAAGGAGGTCGCCAAGGCAGCCTAACCGAAGCATCGAGGAGCTTCCCCTCACTTTTACACACAACTCGGGACTTGACCGTTCGGGTTCTGGGTGTGGTCATGGATCGATGCCCCGCTTGCTGCGAACGCGATCAACCGCAGGATCGATGCGGGCCAGGTGGCACTGGAGATCGGACCACAGTTGATCTTGCCTCAAATTCGATCCGCGGCGATGGGCGGCCTCAACGCCGTAAACGGGAGCACGACCCTTTTGAACAGTTGGCAGAGAAGCTCCTGCCGGGAGAGGATGAGGATGACTGAGAGGCCCGCGTTGGATTCCAGAACCAGTGGAGATGCTGGCGCGCTACGTGCCACAAAAAGTTTCGTGGACGACTTCTTCTGGTCGCGGTGCTGCTTCGAGATCAGCATATTCGACCTGGTCAGCGTAGGGCGCTGCTAGCGCATCGACGAGACGGTGGAACGGCGCGAAGTCACCATCGTAGGCGCTCTGGATGGCTTGCTCGACGCGGTGATTGCGCGGGATGAGGATGGGGTTGGCAGCGCGCATGTGAGCGAGGTGCTTGGCTGGGTCGGCTTCGCTACGCCATGTGGCGAACCATTTTTGAAAAGGCTCACTGCTGGAAAACATCGCCGCAAGCGTTTTCGAGTCCTCTCCGCCGGCGACACGTGTGAGGTGACGGAAGAAGAGTGTGAAGTCGACCGCTTGGGCGCCCAGTAGATCGAGACACTCCTTGATGAGCCCGACTGGTGCCTCAGGTGGGAGGCCGAGTTTGGCGCGGAAGCAGGCGAGGTATTGGCCGCCGAATCGCTTCGGATATCCGGAGAGAGTGGCCTCGGCGATCTTCGTCGCTTTACCAGAATCCTCAGACAACAATGGCAGCAGGGTTTCCGCGAAACGGGTGAGGTTCCAGAGCCCGATGTCGGGCTGGTTGCCCCAGGAATAGCGCGCACCGGAGTCGATGGAGCTGAAGACGCACTGTGCGTGGAAGACGTCCATGAACGCGCACGGGCCGTAGTCGATCGTCTCCCCGGAAATGGCGGTATTGTCCGTGTTCATCACACCGTGGATGAAGCCGAGAGACATCCACTGGGCGATGAGATCCGCTTGGGCATCCGCGACCGACTCTAGCAAAGCCACATAAGAATCTGTCGCTTCGGCGGCCTCCGAGTAGTGCCGGGCAATGGCATGATCGGCGAGCAGTTGCAAGGCATCGATATCGTTGCGTGCGCGAAAATATTCGAAAGTCCCGACGCGAATGTGACTTGCGGCAACGCGGGTGAACACAGCGCCGAGGAGCGGTCCTTCTGGGCGTATGACGCTTTCGCCGGTGGTAACAGCGCCGAGCGCCCGGGTTGTGGGAACCCCAAGCGCGGCCATGGCTTCGCTGACGATGTATTCGCGGATCACCGGGCCGAGCGCAGATTTGCCATCGCCGCCGCGCGAGAATGGCGTGCGCCCTGAGCCCTTCAACTGCAGATCGTGACGCGCGCCGTCCGCGTCGGTGACTTCGCCGAGAAGGATGGCGCGGCCGTCGCCGAGTTGTGGCGAGAATCCACCGAACTGGTGGCCAGCGTAGGCTTGTGCAATCGGCTCGGCACCCTCGGGAATCGCATTGCCCGCGAGCGTCGCGACGCCGTCGGCTGATTCCAGCCAGTCGGTGTCGATCGAGAGCTTCGCCGCTAGTTCGCGGTTGAAGCGGATGAGCTTCGGTTCCGGAACACGGGCGGGTTCCTGTTTGAGGAAAAAACGTTCTGGCAGCTGGGCGTAGGTGTTGTCGAAGGGAATGTTCATCGAAGCGGGTTCTCAAGGTCCAGACGACGCCGGGGCTGAATGCTCCCGGAAGCTAACGCGTCCCAACCGCTAGGAACCACCGGCCTCATCGGAAGCTCCGACAAGCACTGCGTCCTCACCTTCGTCGATCGTAAGACGGGCTACGTGATGATCGGCAAGCTCGAGGCTCGTACCGTCTAGGCTACGAACCGTCGAGCTGTTCGTCTGATCAAGAGTGCCGCTCGCCCCACTCACACCATCACGACCGACAACGGAACTGAGTTCCACGGCTATGGGGTGATCGAAGCAGAAACCGGATCGAAATTCTACTTCGCCGCGCCCTATCATTCTTGGGAACGCGGCACCAGCGAGAACACCAACGGTCTGATTCGTCAGTACCTACCGAAGCGTACCAGCATGGCCCACATCACCCAGCATGCTTGCAACCGCATCGCTCACAAACTCAATACCCGACCCAGGAAGCGTTTAGGCTATCGCACCCCCGAGGAATGCTATGTCCAGATCTAGCTGACGTGACCCCCTGAACCGAGACCGAAGTTGATGTTAGGATGCGGCTTTGGTCGCAACCATCAGGGAGGAGGTCAGAATGAGTAGGAGACGACACACGCCGGAGCAGATCATCACGGCATTGAGAGAGGCGGAGGTGGG
>JAKZVK010000946.1:0-8591 GCA_047516085.1 Bryobacterales bacterium | reverse complement strand
GATGAAGGCCCTGCGCCAGCAGTTGCGGCTGATGGCGCCGACCAACGGCCGGGTGCTGATCTACGGCGAAAGCGGCACGGGTAAGGAACTGATCGCCAGCGCCATCCACGCCCAGAGTGAGCGGGCCCGGGCGACGTTCGTTGAAGTCAACTGCGCCGCGATTCCCGAAGAGCTGATCGAAAGCGAGCTGTTCGGGCACATCAAGGGCTCGTTCACGGGCGCGCACGAAGACAAGGTCGGCAAGTTCCAGAAGGCCGACGGCGGCACTCTGTTTCTCGACGAAGTCGGCGACATGAGCCTCAATACGCAAGCCAAAGTGCTGCGCGTGCTCGAGGAGCAGCGCTTCGAACCCGTCGGCTCGGGCAAGACCGTGCAAGTCGACGTGCGCGTCATCGCCGCGACCAACAAGAGCCTCGAAGACGAGATTGCCGACGGCAACTTCCGCGACGACCTGTTCTACCGCCTCAACGTGATTCCGTTCTCCGTTCCGCCTTTGCGCGAGCGCGCCGAAGACATCCCCGTGCTGTCGGACTACTTCTTGAAGGAGTTTGCCTCGACCTACGGACGCAAGCCGAAAGAGCTGACGGCGCCGGCCCGCGAAGCGCTGGGGCGCTATCCCTGGCCGGGCAATGTGCGGGAGTTGCGCAACCTGATGGAGCGCATCGTCATCATGCACGGACGCGAGCGCATCGAGGCCAACGAGCTGCCGCTGCCCGCGCTACGCCGCGCCGGCTCCAACCACCAAGCCCGGCCCGGCCGCTTCCAAACGCTCGAAGAAGCTCGCAAGGCCTACGAGCGCGACTACGTCCTCAAGACCCTCGACGGCATGGACGGTAACATGACTCGCACCGCCGCCGCCCTAGGCCTCGAGCGCAGCCATCTGTACCGCAAGATGAAAGCGCTCGGCATCGGAACGAAGGAGTAAACGCCGCCGCGGTTTCGACCCGCGACTCAGAGCGACTGACCCGGTCTCTACCACACCGCTACCGACGCCGATCTCCCCCCCTTCTCAGTCCGCTCGGAGTCGCAACCCCCAAGGGTGTGTTCAGAGGTCGCCGTTGGCGAACGAATCTGATGTCTCGTTCCAGGTAGGCCGGAAGGCTTCGATCGGGACGGGGAAGCTTGGTCGGACCTGGTGGTCCTGGGTAGGACCCAATGGGTGCCGATCCGTTTTCGATCATCGAAATCCCGGTAGAGCGTACGATGGTTGGGGGCGAGTGGGTGTTTGAGGCGTGGAGAAAGTGGCCCTGATCTCCTCAACTGACATGTGTGGTTCGAGGAACGATCCAGTAGACAATGGGGGCTGGGCGATAATGGGGGAAACTTCGATGGCTCGTTCGATGGCAACTGTGCTGGTGGGTTTGGCAACCCTTGCCGGTTTGGCGGTGGCTCTTTTTGCCGCCGATTCCGGGCCGCGATTCAGTGAAAACAAGGAATTGCTGCGGCCGCGGGACTACCGCGAGTGGATCTTCATCGGCGCGACGCTCGGCATGAGCTACGACGAGAACGCAGAGAAACAGAAGCACCCCAAGTTCCACAACCTCTACATCAATCCCGCGGCTTACCGCGAATACAAGCAGAGCGGGCGCTTCCCCGAGAAAACGATGATCGCGATGGAAGTGCTCAGCGCCGCTTCACAATCGTCCATCAACCGCCAGGGCCATTTCGAGGACGAGTTGCTCGGCGTGGAAGTAGCAGTGAAAGACAGTTCGCGATACGCTGAGAGTTGGGCCTATTTCAACTTCATCGCCGAGGATGGGTCGCAAAAGGAAACCGCCACGGCCTACCCCAAAGAGCGTTGCTGGTCATGCCACGACGAGCATGCGGCGACGGATAACGTGTTTACGCAGTTCTATCCGGTGCTGCGCCAGGCTCGGTGAGGTGGAGCCACGAGCCTGGAAACCGAGCCGTGACCGTCAGGAAGCGGTCTGGCACGAACCCCCCACGCCACTCGGAAGGCCCTATAACCGAGACAGCGTGCGGTGCCGAAAAATCGACCCTGTTGAAGATCGGGGACTCACAAAACAGCTAGAACACCGGCAGCGACGACGTGTCGGGCGGGCCGGAGGGGAAGGTGAGGTGCCGCAACAGGTCTTCGGTGCTTCTCATCCTCTCGAACTCCTCGTGCGCGGACGCACGCATGGTCAGCAGGCAGCGCTCGATCTGATTGTTGATGGCTTCGATGGCGTCGAGCTGTTCCACGCGGAGCAAGGAGATGCCCGTGCGGTCGCGGTCGGCCCGGTGGTCGCGTTGGGCGAGGTAGGCCCGTACGGCGCGCACCTGATGCTCGACCAGGGCAATATCGCCCGCTTCCAAGGCGACCAGCAAGATCTGGACCGCCTCGCGGCATTGCTGATAGATGGTTTCAGGTTTCATGGCGGCTCGTTTCTCTGCCCAACTACTGAGCCTTATCGGAGATCGCGGAGGGCTCTAGAGTGAATTTGCGGCTGAGGCCGCTTGTCGGCCGACATTGGCGAGGCCCTGCGGGGGCTCGAACGGCAGCCGCTTGGGCCTGGGCGATATCCTGTCGCCGAACGCCCTCGGCTCAGACTTTTCTTTTCGACGAGGGAACAAATCCGTAGCTGTTGGTGTCTAGAGAAGTGCAGGCGCGAATCGAACAGCTTGCCCGGTCCTGGTAAGCTGAGGTGGAATACGCGCCTGGAGGGGGACTGTCGAGTGTCCCTGAGCCAACCACAAGCACCGAGTTGCGACGAGAACGCCGACCTGCTCGATCGGCTTCGGGCACGAAGACCGGGGGCGTTCGAAGAACTGCTGGACCTCTACCAGAAGCCGATCTACGGCTTTGTCTATCGGCTGCTAGACGACCCCGCGGACGCCCCCGACGTCACGCAGGAGGTCTTCATCAAGGTTTTTTGCAAGATCGGCGGCTTCCGCGGAGATTGCAGCTTGAAGTCCTGGCTCTACCGAATCGCTATCAACGAAGCGCTCAACCGCCGGCGGTGGTTTAGCCGCCATCGGCGTGCGGAGACGCCGATGGACTCAGTAAACGGCGTGTCAGGCCCCGCGGCGCACGCTTTGGCCGATCAGGGTGAGTCGCCTTTCGATCTCACGTACCGGCGCGAACAGATGGCGCTCGTCGACCAGACGCTACGGCAGATGGACGAACGGCTCCGTTGCGCGGTGCTTCTCAGAGACGTGGAGGGCCACAGCTACAACGACATCGCCGAGATGCTTCAGCTTTCGCTCGGGACCGTGAAGTCGCGCATCCTTCGAGGACGCGAAGCGTTGAAGCGTGGATTGCAGCAGCATCTGCCGGCCGAGTTGCCCGACGGAGCTGCGCTGCAGACGGAGTGAGTTATGAATTGTCGTTCGGCAGCATCGAGAATTCGGTCGTATGTCGACGGCCAGTTGGGATGGTTCCAGCGCAAGGTGGTCCGTCGGCATTTACTGCAATGCTCTGAGTGCTTCGAGCAGTACGAGGGCAGCGAGGTCGTCCACGATTTCGTTCGCGACCAGCAAGAGATCACTGCGCCGGCGTCCCTTCGGACGCGGATTCTGCTGGCTACGTCCGGAGCCGTGCGGTGGCATCCGATTTCCCAAGCCAAGCTGTGGCTCGAGAACTGGCTGCAGCCGCTCGCCGTCCCAGCCTTCGGGGGCGTGCTGTCCGCCATGGTTCTGTTTGGCGTGCTGATCTCGCACCTGTCGTTCGTGCGGGGCGGGTTGGTCGACGATATTCCCCTGACCTATCTCACACAGACCTGGATTGCGGGTCCCACGATCACGGAAGCACCGGAGTTGGTGGTGCCGGAAGACATCATCGTCGAGGTGTTCGTCAATCGCGACGGCCGGGTCTATGACTTGCGCATGGTGAAGGTCCCGGCGGCGTCTCCCCATCTTGCGTTGAAGCTGAAGTCACAGGTGGCGAGTGCGTTGTTGACGGCGAAGTTCGCTCCGGCGATGAACTTCGGCCGGCCAGTGCTGGGAAGCCTGCTGCTGTCGTTCCGGCCGGTGACGAGTTACGTGGTTTACGGGTAGCTTTCGCTCGATAGCTAGCGCGGGCTAGATCCTCAGGGCGCTCCGCTCACGGCGTGGAGTCCTTCTTCCAAAAAACTCCTGCCCAGTCGATCGGGACGATCTCCTCGTCAATCTCGTGACGGTCGCGGTAGTCGTGAACGGCTTGTCGGCAGGCCTCCATCGCGCCATAGTCGTCGATGATGACGTAGCCGCCGGTGGACAGCCTGGGATACAGAGCCGACAAAGCGTCGAAGGTTGACTCGTAGAGATCGCCATCGAGTCGGATCAGGGCTAGCTGCTTGATGGGAGCCGAGAGCAGCGTGTCCTTGAACCATCCCTTCAAGAACCGAACTTGATCATCGAGCAGACCGTATGCCTCGAAGTTGGCGCGGACTTCCTCGATCGGGATCGACAACTGCTGGTAGCGGTGGAGGTCCAGGCCCGCGTCGGCCGGATAGCGTGCGGTGTCCGGCGGCGGAACGCCCTCGAACGAGTCGGCCACCCAGACGGTCCGGGTCGCATCGGCACGGGCCCGCAAGATCGCGCGCATGAGGATCGTCGTGCCGCCGCGCCAGACGCCGGTTTCGATCAGGTCGCCCGGGACGGCACGAGCCAGGACGTCCTCGACGCAACGGTGCACGTTGTCGAGCCGGCGTCGCCCGACCATGGTGTGGGCCACCTCGGGCCAGTCCCTCCCTTCCTCGCGCACGTTCGGCGAGAACGGTACGACGATCCCGGGAGGAACCCGCCCCGAGTCGCGGTAGATGGAGTTGATCAGGCATTTCTTCATCAACTCGATGTAGTCGTCGGCGGCGCTGGAGGCGACTGCGGCGTGAACGGCCGCGGCGACATCGGGACCACTTCCATTCAGACCGGCTCCGCCCGCAATGATCGGACTCGGGCGCAACCATCGCAATAGCGGGCCTACGATGCCACCCATGCGCGAGAGGAGAGAGCCTCGAAGCATCCTGTCGGCATTATACGGTCAGGCTGCGTTACAAACCGCCCGAGGGGTCGGAAAGCCGCTTGACCAGAGGCCTGCAAGGCTTGCGGGCGCTGGAACCGGCCGATCGAATCTTGACGCCCCGGCTGTATCACCCGACAATACAAGTTAGTGGGTGAATTGAGGTATCGAGATGAGATTGGATAGGCTTACGCTGCCGCCGACCGTCCTGGGGCTTGCTCTTTGGATCAGCGTGCAGCCGCTGGTTGCTCAGCGCCCGTCGAGCGAAAGGAATCTCGAAACCGACACCGTCAGCCGTGGTCCCGCGGCTCCCCTTAATCGCGACGCGGGAGTTCTCAAGGTCGTCAAGCTGAAGGGCACGATCGGCAAGGTCGACCTCGACAAGCGCACCGTCACCATCGTGCCGAAAAAGAAGAAAGAAGGGGAACTTGAGCTGAGCTTCTCTCAGCCGCGCGGCCGCGAGCAAATCAAGCTGTCGAAAAAGGCCGCCAAGGCCGTCGGCAAAAAGGGTCTCGAACTCGAAGAACTGCAGCCCGGCTCAAAAGTGAGCTTGCAGTACTACCCAGGCTTGGGACAGTTGATGGAGCTGATCATCGAGAAGCCCACCGGCTGAGCCGCGGCGATGGCCCCAAGGTAATGGCCACCGGCCCACCGAATCAATTCGGTCGGCCCGGCCCGGCGGACTCCCCGAATTCCCCGGCGATTCGCTTACGTCCGGCGAACCCCTCGTCGGTGCCGTGCCAGAACTCGATGCGCGCCTCGCCCAGCTTCCAGCAGAGATAGACCTCGTCGCTGCCGCGCTTCGCGGGAAAGTCGATCAGGCCGACATCGAGGTCTTTGATGACGCAACCGGAGTTTTCGATGCTCTCCATCGCATCCTTGAACCGGCGCACCGAAACGTCCTTGCGCGCGCGGTGCCCGGCAACCTTCGCCGGTTGGATCTCCATCCCGCCCGACATCTGGATGCGCTGACCCACTTCTTGTAACTCCTGTTCGGCTTCGACGGCGTCTTTTCGCGCCTCGATCGCCGTCCGCAGCCACGTTTCGATGCGTGGGATGCAATCTTCGGCTTCCTGCAGGCTGAAAAATTTGGCCATGGCGTAATCTTGAGATGGAGGCGGATCGATCCGCGAAGTGTCGGCAGACGGCTCGGTTTCCCGGGGCCTGCTGTCAGGCGCGGGCTCCCTACGCGAAGGCTCCCAGTCGCGCCCGACTTCTACAACCCGTGAGATGGAGTCTTATTTTACCAAGGACTTTGCCGGCCGTCGGCGGGCCCCAAATCCGTACGTGGGGATTCTGACGATCGCTTGATGCCCCGGCCCGCCGCAACCGCGCTCAAAAGCACTACGTGACCCGTCCAACCGCGGGTCCGTGGCCCCGGCAGGGCGTTTGAGATCTTCCACCCTCAACCCCCGGCGGATGGACGAAACGTGAACACATCCGCTCCCTTCGAGCCCCCCCCGTTGAGTCATCAGGGCGTTAGGACACGGACTCCGGCCGGCTTTGCGCCCGACGCCCATCTTGGTTGCCCATCTTGCCGAGCTTTGCATGACCGCTGGCATGTCAGGACAGTTTCTGCGATAATGTGTTCGATTCTACAGATCTAATTCCAAATCGAGAAGAATCGCAGAACGGTTCTGTCCTTCTTCGCGGTCCTCTCGCTTGCGAATGCCACTTCGCCGGCCTTGCTGGCTGGTATCCCCAGCAAAAAAGCGGTCTATCGTGGCGGGACGCTTACGCAGCCCGCGCCCGAGACGACCGGCACGGTCAACACCGCGGAGCAGGACCATTTCACCTTCGAGTACCAGTCAGGGATCTTCCGAATCCCTTACGAGCGAATCAATTCGCTCGAATACGGACAAAAGGCGGGCCGCCGTCTGGGGCTCGCAATCGTCTTCACCCCAGCGCTGCTCCTTTCGAGAAAGCGCAAACACTTCCTGACGATCGGCTTTCTCGACAGCCAAGGGCAGCAGCAGGCGGCGGTTTTTGAGCTCGGCAAGAAGATCGTTCGAACCACCCTGGCCGGCATCGAGGCCCGCACCGGCATGGCCCTCGTGTATCAGGATGAAGCCGCGCGCGACTCGACCGACCGATGAGACCAACCGTGACAGTCTTAGGCCATGCACTGCGTACGACTGCGCTGCTTTCGCTGTTGGGCGCCGGGTTCTCTCCCATTCCGCTATTCGCCTCGGAGGGCCCGGCGGCGCCGGCGTCGACGCAGGGCGCGAAACTGTTGTCCGTCCGCTCGGTCTACGTGGATGAGCTGCACGGCGGAGCGGCCGGCAAGCGCATTCGTGACATGATCATCGGAAGCATCCAGCGCACGGGCCTGTTCACGATCACCGAAGACAAAGAGAACGCGGACGCCTTCTTGCGCGGCTCGGCCGACGACATGGTCTACTCCGACTACCGCCGAGACCAGGAAGCAATCAACGTGCGCGGCGCTTCTTCGCGAAGCCGCCGGGACCCTGGTGACTCGCGTTTCGACTCCGGTTCTTTTGGCATTGCCGACAGGGAGAGCACTCTGCGCCGCGAGCACAAGCATGAAGCCAGTGCGGCCGTGCGGCTCGTGCTAAGGGACGGCGAGGTGATCTGGTCTGCTACCCAAGAGAGTTCCGGAGCGAAGTATCGTGGTGCCGCCGCGGACGTCGCGGAAAAGGTGGCCAAGCTGCTCGTCTCGGCCTACCGAGACGCCCAAGACAAACAGTAGTCCTTGCACGCTGAGTCGTACAGCGTCGTCTCCCCGAGGCTCGATCTCAGTGACGTTGCCTTCGCAGAACACGGTGCCCGCTTCGACCGCGCCAAGCGCCAGGTGGGAATCGAGAACGCTTCTCCTGAGGGTGAGAAACTCCCCGGGAACGGAAACTTGAATCTGCGACGGGCTGAAGACGGAGGCCCGCGCAACCTCGTGCGCACTATCGCGGACGCGTTCGTAAAGCTGCGTCCTGCGGAGGACTTCGATGGCGTCCGGTACCAGCGCATCGCCGCAAACCTTGTCTCGCGGGAAGCGGTACTTGTCCAGCAGCAGGACGCGATAGCCCTTGCCGGCCAGCTCCCTGGCAGTCAAAGATCCCGCAGGCCCCGCACCCACGATGGCGACGTCCCAGCCGTTGGACGCTTGGTCTTTCAGCGGGACCTGGCAGTTCCCGTTCTTTGGGGATGTCTCCGCCATGCAAGAAAATCAGGGCCCGTTCTTTGCCGGCGGCGTATTTTTCTGAGCTGACGTTACATCCACCGTCCTGCTTCAAGAGCGAGGCTTCGTTCGATTGTAGATGATCGCAGGCGCTTTCCCGCCCGCTGTGAACGCCGCAACCGAAACCTGGCACCTGTCAGCGGGACTTGTCGAGATAGGCCGGCAGTAAAGCAAGCACTCTCTGCTAACCGGTTGTTTTTGAGCGCCTTGGCTGCCCCTACACACAACGGGCGGTCATTTGCTCATACATCTTCAACCAGGCGGCAAGGCCGCCATGGAGGAGGCAAGACATGACGAAGGTAGGCAGGCTTAGAAAGCTCCTGGCGATCGGAGTAGCCGCGATGCTCGGCGCTGTGTCATCGCCGGCTGCGGAGATCTCTGATTGGCCGCCGCACGATTGGAGCATCCTATCGAACTTGGCCCCGCAGTCCCTGGTAACGATCAAACCCCTCAAAGGCA
>JAKZVK010000945.1:0-7320 GCA_047516085.1 Bryobacterales bacterium | reverse complement strand
CATCCCGAGCGAGGCCGGCAGCCAGGGCCTGGCGGGAACTCGAAGCGGCGCATCGACGAGGCTCGGCAACGCGCCCGCGCTGCCTGCGAGTCGATCGGGCCCGCCGCCGCGGTTGAAGGGCGCGGGGTCGGATAACGGCTCTTACGTTGACTCCCTGCTAGTCCCGCGTGCTCCTCACTCCGAAGCAGCGGCCCCGGGTGCCGGCAGAAGCTCGGCGGGAGACACGCCGGAAGGGTGGCGGGTGCGGACAGCCTGATAGAGCTCATACCACCCCTTTCCAAGGTGGACGACTTTGCCACCGACTGCACAGAGACCCAGGACGGCGAGCGGAATCATCAGAGGTGCCGCGAGGGGAATGAGGGCCGGGAACACCAAAGCGACGACGGCCATCACCCCCGCCACCGCCCCACCGACCGCGGCGGACGTGGCCACCGCCCGGCCGATGCGCTGATACATCTCGTCCTTGGTGATCTCGCCGCGCTGATACTCGAGACCGAGTTCAAGGGCAGAGAGCACGCAGGCGACCGCGGCGGCTGCGACAACGCCGGTAAACACTTGAAACGCAGCTTCGGCAAGCGCAGCCCGAAATGCCTGCTCCGATAGAACCTGCTGGGCCGCCTGGACTTCCGCCGCGCTCATGCGCTCCGCGCCCCGGCTCCGATTTAGACTAGCGAGCTCGAAAATACCGTTCGACGCCTCATTGCTGCCCCCCTGACTGTGGGGACGAATGTGGCTCCAGTCGAAACCCTCAAGGCGCTTCCCCACTTCCTCCGGCCCGAGAGCGCGCAGCCGCTCGGGAATCGACTCCCACACGAGACGGGCCTCCTCCAAGCCCCTGGACACGCCCCTGGTGCCAGCATACAGGTATTGCGTAGGGTCGATGGTGCTCCAGTCCAGATTCTCGGCGAAGCCGGCCAGAGCTCCGTGAGCGGTACTGAAACCGGCTGCGACCCCGGACGCACCGGAGCGAACAACGACGCCGGCCGCCTCGGCACCGGAATGGAGACGCGAACCCGCCGCAGCAGACGTGGCTGCCAAGCCCGCCTCGGCCCCGGCAACGCCCGAACGAAGGAGGGCACTGCCCTTATCGGCGACACCCTTGAGGGCGTCGCCGCCAGTCACGCGGGCGGCGGTCAGCCCACCAGCGGCGGCATCTTTGGCAGCAGCGAAGCCTTTAGCAGCGCGGTTAGCTCCGGAACGGACGGCGGTAGCCGCCGGCGTCCGTCGCAAGGACGAGCGCGGAGCCGCGGGCTTCGGCGGGGCGGAGGTCGAGCGCCTGAATAGCAGCCGCCGCTTCGCTTTCGCCACAGAGGTCCTGAACTTGCCTCTATCCGGGGTGAAGGCCCTCTCTGCGTTAAGAAGCGCGTGACGCTCACACTCTCGTATTCCATCACTGGCTTCCGCCACCTCGTGCAGAAACGCGAGAACGTTTTGCGAAATAGCCGGAGCATTGCAGTCCCGGTTCGATCGCGTAAATTCCACGAGATTCGTGAGGAGCTCACTAAACCCGAGATCGGATTCATTCACCATGTCCATGGCCAATGTAACGAATCTTTCGTCGTATCCCCAGGTCTCCACGAGGTACCTCGTGATTCTGATTCGCTCACGCTCGTGGAATTCGCCGTCGATGGCTGCCAGCTTCACCGCCAGCGAGCAAACCAGATCGAAAATACTGACGGCCAACAGATCAAGAGGAGTATTGATGAACTTCGGAATCTCGACCACGCGGCTCGACGAGAGGCTATCAAGCTTCTTGGTGATGACGGCCCAAGCGGCCCCGGAAAACACGGCAGTCCCGATCACCCACCCGACGGGCGTAGCCGCCGTAGCGAGTCCCAGCGCACCAAGAATACCCGCGGGAAAAAAGGTCGTCGCCACGGCCGACGAGCTGGCGACCGTGGCGCCCACGCCCGCCGCACCGATGGGCCTTAGCAGCTCAAACACTCTCTTCTTGATCTTGAGCGACCGGTAGGCCGTCTTTCCGATGTGCAACTCCTTCTTGAAACAGAGGGGATGCGACAGCGGCGAATCGATTCCCAGTTCTGTAAATCGATCGTGCCAAGTCCGCAATCTTTCGTTGTCGCCTGGGAGCATGTTTATTCCGTCTTTAGAGTATGGAACTGGCGGCAGATCTCCACCACGCGACGCTCGATGTCCTTCTCGCGCAGGTCTTGAGCCGTCCCCTGGATCAGCCCAAACGCGGCCAGGAGCGTTCCGATCAAGTGTCCGAAGAGAAAGCCGATGATCGGGATGAGCCCAATCAGGTAGGCGACAACTATGCCGAAGATCACCCCGAACGCCGCATTCGGGAACTCGCGCAGCAGAAACAGGACGACGTCCAGGATCTTGCGTCCAATCCAGATGACGATCTTTCCCGCAGCCGTCACCACTTCAATGGACTTCCCAAAGATCGAATAAAGCGTTAACTTGACGTCGGCCTCGATATTTAGGTTGTCAATCAACTTCCCAACTTGTGCCTTTGTAAACTCGCACGTGTTCAATTCCGCGATGGCGGCGGCGTCCAAATGCTGCACATCTCCTGAGAATGGGGTGCCAGTCGCATTATTAGTTTTAGCGATGATCTGCATTGCGTACCTTTCTGTGTCTGGGCGTGTCCGCGCAACTCGGGCGGCGGCTTTCGGCGGGGCCCGCGAAGCACAGCTCACGCGGCAGGGGCCGCCGCCGTTTCCAGAGTGGGTCAGGGCGGCAATCCGGATATTTAGCCATCCGCCCGACACCGCGGTGTGTGGGTGGCAGCCGGCGAATGTCGGTCATCACGACAGAAGGATAGAACAGGCATTGTGCTCGGGTCCATCGGCTAGTCGGTCGTGCATGAGGCGCTCACGGCGGCAGGCGAACACGGACGAGGGGAACCAAGCGGAGGGGCGCTCACCGCACCCGCCGCGCCCGCGGCGAGGCTCGACGCCGGCACAGGGTGAGGACCCACCGGCCGCTCCTCACCCGCCGGGACGTGGAGCGGCTCTTCGGCGTCTCGAAAGCCCGGGCCGCGACGCTGATGCAGACCTTCTGGGCGAAGCCTCACCGGCAACCAGAGAACACTCCCGCGCGCCCACCTCCTCCGGCAGCTCCGGAAAACACCGAGCTCGGCCGCCTTCTGCGTCGAGGAGGAAAGACGGACGCGGTTCGTCACGGAGCTCCGGAAGGCGCGGTCTGACCGGCACCACCACTCGTCTTCGAGCTGGAGCTGTTACCGTGTATTTCTGCACGAATCTGGTCGGTACCATAGCTGCAGCTACCGGCTCATTCCGCGTCCCTCTCTACGTCTTCGGCCAACCCCACCTGCTCCCGTACCACCCCCGCTCCCGACCAGGTGCTCGAAACGCCGCGGCCCAGGTCCGCCGACGGTCGCCCCGTCGGCGGTCGGCTCGTCGGGGGGTGGCTCGTCGGCCAGGGAGGCTGCGACATCGAGGCGCGACCCGATCCCACCACCCTTCGCGCATTACGGCGCGGAGGGATCGCCGTGAAGAGAACCATTGCTGTTCGCCGCCGGTTGCGCCCAGGCGGTCGCGGCCCAGCCGCGCCCCGCCGAGGTCGCCGTCCACGTCGCCGCCCCCATCTACTTCGAGGCGGAGCGCCACGTGGGAGGCGCGGTCTCCTGGCGGCGCTACTCCGGTGAGGGCTCCGTGCCCTACGTCGTTCTCGGTGCCGCCGGCGTGTTCTGCACCACCCGGTACACCTACTGCAGGCAGGTCGACTTCATGCTGGGGGATCGGGGGGTCGGCCTCACCGAGTGGAGCGAGGACCGGCGGTTCTTCGTGGCCCCGGAGGCGCGCTTCCTCATCGACGCGAACCTTAAGCTCTCTCGCTGGTCTTCGGGATCGCGGTGTCGTGATCGAACGACGATCGGCGTCTGCGAACAACCGCTACGGAGCGAAGCACCCGACCAAGCTGGTGTTGTCTGAACAAGCCTACGAGTACGAGGAGGCAGGAGAGTAAGCAACGACACAGAGGTTTGCAGTCACTCCCGTTCGCGGGCCTGCGTTCCGGGAGGCGGACGCCGTGTCCTGATCCTGACTCTCGCGGGGGCGGACGGCGCGACGGCCCCCGGCCGGAGCGGCAGTCGCGACGCTCGAAGTCGAACGGCGGGCAGGGGGTTCTAGCCGCTGACGACGGTCGGGGTCGAGGGGCCCGTCAGCCTGATCATCACCGCCGGCATCTGGGATCACGACGTCGGAGGCGGAGGCGGCTGCGCCCGAGGGCCACTTGGTGGGACTGGTGGATGGCAGGTGGCGAGAACAGCAGCGACGGCGCCGGCCGCTCGCGGCGCTCGCACATGACCGACAACGGAACCGAAACTCGTCATCGCGGCCGGCCGGGTCGCCATCAAAGGCGTAGCTCGCTCGACGCGGGTACTCTTGTTCATGGCCGGGGATGCGGCAGCGCGGGGACAGCGCCTCCGGCTGGGCCGACGTCCGCCGCAGCAAGAGGGGCGAGACGAGGGAGGTGCGGTTCGTTAGAATCCGGCCGTCGGGCGCGCTCCGCGGCTGCGCCGTACGCGTCTCCTCCCCCCCCGCGGCGCCTCACCCGCGCCGCTGCAGGAAACCGAATATAATAGCTCGCGATTCGCGGCTAGCTATTGATACCCTTGCGGGCCGGGAGGAAACGCGGATGGTGAACGGAGAATCGAAATCTGTCACGCCTGTGGTCCTGACTGAAGACCAGCAAAGATGCGGCCCGGGCGTGGCTGAGAAGCCGTGTGACCGACGCTACCTGTCCAATGTGCGGCGGTCGTCAACTCGAAGTCCAGCCCCAGCTAGGCTAGGCCATCAGCTCGACGCCGCTATGGGCGACGTCTTGAGGCTCGTCAACTTCACGTGTGCCGAGTGCGCACTCGTGCTGTCGTTCGACGCAGACAGTATCTGGAGGTAGGAGCTGAGCCGTCGTCAGCGCGGGCATCACGCGGACGGGGATCCAGACGCCGCCACCACGTTCCGCCAGCGATATCGTCGGCGGTTATCTGTCTCGCGTCGCATTTTGCACAATGGTAGTCTTCGATGTGGATGCTCTGCGTACTTCGGCCCCTGAATGGGCTGGTGCGCAAGAAGTGCTTGTTCAGCGCAACGAGAAGGCTATTCGTGATACGTGGAGTCGCGTTAGGCTTCTTGTGGCTCCTGGCCGTCCGCTTTCAACGACGGAAGATTGTGCAGTCCGTTACGCCTTACTAGTTATAGATCACGCTGTTGGCATTACACGTTTAGTTGAGGGCCAGGTGTATGCGCCTGCACTGGCACTTGTTAGAATATTGGTTGAGGCGCTTTACAAGATGCTTGGGCTTGCGGCAACTCCACCATCGGATTCTGGCGTGGAAGATATCGTTTCTTCACAACCTCGGGTCAACAAACACTTGTTTAGGGAGATGGACCGTCATGGCATTCCCGGGATGGCCGACCTGTGGAACTACCTGGCTCCGTGGGTTAATAACTTCACGCATGGTGGTCTAAGCCATATAAATTCACGAGTGGTGGCCGGCCGCTTGGGCCAGAATTATGAAGCGCAATGGGTGTTTACTGCCATGCAGCTAGCCTTTATTGCTCTTGATGCCTCTGAAGTCGTACTCGCCTCTTTATTGGCATCTACGCAGGATGCCTCTGCGGCTGTGCATCGGTCGTTTCAACGTCCATTGACTTATGCTTGTGGCGTTCAGGAGAGACTTCCTGCAGTCGTCTTGTCTAGATCTCAGCAAGGTATTCCAGGTCGGTCGCCAACACCGATCGTTGTCCTCGCGCACGCAGTAACGGTGGAGGACGCTGTTCAGAAGCTCCGGGAGGTTCGTGGTGCGCTGGAATGACGGGCCCGGCGGCGCTTCAGCCACCCCCGTGTAGATGATGACGGGGTGGACGGTGCGGAAGCCCCCGACGGCCAGCGCTTCGACGACAGCGGTGGGGGGGCGTACTTCCGAGACCGCCTCGCTCGCCCGGCGAGCGGAGGCCGGTCGGGGCCAAGCGCGGCCCCGCTGTCCTCGCCACCCGCTACCGGCGGCGGCGTCGAGTCCGTCGAGGTCACCCTCGAGCGCTGGCCGCCTCGACGCCCGTGAGCGCGGGGCTCCTCCTCATGGCCGGGATGCGGCGGTAGGCCCGCGACCCGCTCCATCCTCGCCGAGCTCCGCGCCGGCGTCGGCGGACGAGTGCTCACGGACGCGATGGCTCGATCCCCGAACTCGCGCTCGGCATAGTCCCAGAAGCGATGAACAACAGCCGACAGATAGTCCTCGTACACGGCCATCCTCAACCCCGTGCCCGGCTGATCAGTCGCTCGTCCACGGACGCCATGCGGCAGCTGCCGACAAGGCGAGCTGGCCGCCCGCAGAGGCCCATCTCGAACCGGGCGTCGAGCAGCGCCACCAGGCAGGTTTCGAGCCCCAAGGTATCCCGAAGGCCAGAGGCGAGATCGCGGATGGCAGAGAGCCACCTCCCAGCTCTCGGATGGTCCAGATACCGGGCCCAATAATCTTCCGGCGCCATGACGACCAGCGTCGGCCGAGACGCCGACAGCGCGTACTGATCGGCAACCTCCGACGCGATGTCGCGGGCGTTGGCCTCGACGATGGCGCAGTAGGTCAGGCCTTCCAACAGCGCCCACAGCGGCGTGTCGCCGTAATTGGTTTCGCCGGCTACCTTCAGCTCGACGACGCAAGGCAGCCTCCCGTCGACGACGGCGAACAGGTCGACCTTGCCGACGCCCCGATCGCCTTGGCGGGCCTTCAGCGGCATCTGGTAGTCGATGATCTCGAGAGGCCTTCGGTCCGGCAACGCGAAGGCAGCGCCACCGCAAGAGGCGTTGCAGAGTGCGACTGCGAGATGCTCTTCCCTCCGATTGGATGACACACCGCTGCAGGTGTTGCCGGTGCGGCCGTGCAAGTAGCGCTTGTCCCGGTCGTGCCGGCGCGGCGCTGTGCGTACGAGGTCCTCGTAGCGGCGAGCGAGCTGTTCCACTTCTTCGGCCAGGGTGCCAGCGACCTCGGCAAACTCAACGATCCGGTTTCCGGCAGGGTTGCTGTGGTGGAGGCCAATGAGGCCTTCGGCATGCATGGTTGGATGGAGACGATACACCACAAGCGCAGGATTTCGCCCGCTCCCGTAAATGAGGCGTGTCGGCGTCGGCAGCGGACCCTCCGTCCCGCTCCGCCGATTCGTCGGACAGCTACCACGCGTCGGGGGTGGACTCCAGGGCTGCCCCGCCCGCGCTGCTGGCGGTGTGCGGTTGTCGTGCTCGAACCGCTCTCCGATCGCGGCACCGGGGGCGGGGGCGGGGCTGTGAGGTCCACCACCACGGTGCCGCCAGCTCGTCCTCGAGGGCGGC
>JAKZVK010000944.1:0-5248 GCA_047516085.1 Bryobacterales bacterium | reverse complement strand
CACGGGCTGGACGCATGAGTTCGAACGCCCGATCTACTGCTTCGAGTTGCGAGACGGGTTTGCCTGCTGCTGGTGTAACCTGACCGCTGATCAGAAAACCTTGATTCTTCAACCGCATTCGGGATCCCCCTGTGAGCCCGTTGTGCTCAGCTATCCAAACGATCTCGATATCATCGGCCGGGTGGTGGGCGTGGCGCAGCAGTTCGAGGCCGCGGGCCCATCTAAGTCCCGGAAGAGAACTCGTTCCGTAGCAGGTCGAGCACGAACTGTAAGTCGCTGACGTAGAGGTCTCGCTCGGCTTCGCTCGCTCCGGCCGGCACCAGCCGCCGATACGGCTCAAGGGTCAACCACGTCGCCAAGACCGTCTCACGATCATCCTCGATCGATTCCAGATATTTCTCTAGGTCGCGCGCCTGCGGCTCGAGCTCGTAGGTAAGCCACTGGCGAAAAACCTCTTCATGGCTCTCGCGGAGCACCTGATCGGCCGCGTCCTCCGAGTAGATCTGCGCGAGCCCAAAATGTTGATAGCGGCCACTGTTCTCGTTGCGAAGCGCGGTCAAGTACGCGATCTTCCCGAAAGTGGAAGCGATCTGCTCCAGCGTGCGTTCCCAAACGTCGCGCATCGCACGAGCGGAACGCTCAGGCTCCACCTCGGGCGCCTCACGGTCTCGGTCAGGGGTCACGATATGATTCTAGCGCGCCCAAAGTCTCCGGACGGCACGCACCAGATCCGTCCGTAAGGCGGTGGGACTGTGTGTCGTCACGCCCTGATGACTCGGCGGGTGGAACTGGAAGAGAGCGGATGTGTTTGCGCTTGGCTCACTCGCCCGGTGTCGAGGGTGTGCGGACTCGTTGGTTATGCGGGTCGATCCGCCGACCCTGCACGGGTCGAACAATCCTAGCCCATGGATTCATCCATGGGCTAGGATTGTAACGCCCTTCCGGGCTCGGGCCTGTGGTTGGACGCGTCCGTTTGCGCCAAGAGGCAACCGCGGATTCCCATCCGCGGCTCGGTTGCGCTGCGGCCGTGCAGTTGCGGCGGACCGGAGCTTCAAGCGATCGTTAGAATCCTTACGTGCGGATTTGGGGCACGCAATCACGCTTCAATCGTCCGATTACCTGTGCTTGTAGCCGTTCGATCGGTCAGTGACGCACAGTTTCTCAGGCAGTATAAAAAATATTTGCGTCTTCAGAACACTCCTATCGTCACCGTGGGAGTGACCTCCGGCCGCCAGTAATCGAAGGAGGCTGGCCGGCGTTACAGCGGCTGCTATACTGCGGCTCTTTCCGGAATAGGTGTCGAGGCCGCGACCACCAGGTAATGCCTCGGCTGCATTTCCGTCGGGAGATACATTCCTTGTTGTCGCCAACTCCGGCTGACCGTCCCCGCAAGAAAGTTGCCGCCGTTTGCTCAACGTACACCTTCCGGTCGCATGCCGACAATTTCGTAACTCGGCTGCTCGAAGGCTATTGGGTCGGGGCTCGGTTCCACCCACCTCCCTGCGACGTGGCCTCCCTGTATGTGGATCAAATCCACCGCGCCGACATCAGCGAACGGCTTGCGATGGCCTACGGCGTCGAGCGCTACGGCTCGGTAGCGGAGGCTCTGACACTCGGTACTGGAAAGCTGGCAGTCGATGGTGTCCTGCTGATTCTCGAGCACGGCGACTATCCCCTCAACGAGCGGCTGCAAAAGCTGTACCCACGGTACAAATACTTCAAGGAGGTGGTCGGAGTGTTCCGCGACTCAGGGCACTCGGTTCCGGTGTTCGTCGACAAGCATCTGTCGCCTGATCGGACCGAGGCGCAGCGCATGTACGGCTGGTCGCGCGAGTTGGGATTTCCTTTGATGGCGGGCTCATCGCTGCCGGTGACGTTTCGTGTCCCCGAGTTGGACTTTCCCGTCGAGACGGACTTCGAAGAAGCCCTGGTGGTCGGAGGAAGCTGGTTCGGAGAGAGTTGGCTGATTCATCTGATCGAGGCGCTCCAGTGCTTCGTCGAACGGCGGCGCGGGGGCGAGACCGGCATCCGCGCGGTGCAGATGGTCAACGACATCCAGGTCTGGCGGTCCGCCCTGGCGGGCCTCTGGGATCGCGAGTTGCTCGATGCGGCTCTCGCCTGCCGCCGATATGGGGCCGCGCCGGGTGTGCCCGAAGAAGTGGCCCGCCGCGGGCTGGCCTGCTTCATCGAGTACAACGACGGGTTCCGAGCGACGGCTCTGGCATTGGGCGGCGGCGTCTCGTTTGAATACCTAGCCGCGTTCCGCGTCAAGGGCCGCGACCGCCTGCCGGGCACGTCGCTCTACCTGCCCGCGGAGAGCGCCGACAACATCAGCCCGATGATCGAATCCATCGGCCGGATGCTCACGACCGGGCAGACCGACCATCCGGTCGAGCGTAATCTACTGACCACGGGTGCGCTGAGCTACTTGATGGAGTCGGGCTATCGCGGCCAAGTGCGCGTCGAAACGCCCGATCTCGACATCTCCTACCAGGCGCCCGAAAGCTCTTACTTTGCCCGGGGGAGCGCGCCGTGACCGCGGCTGCGATCGAAGCCAGAGTGCCGGGCCTGCGCGAGGTCATCGACCCGACGGCGAAGATCGTTCAGGTTGCGACGGGCTTCGCCTCCGTCACCGGTCCGGTCTTCGGCCGCGTGGGCGTCATGCACTTCAGTGATGCCGCGCGGGACCAGATCTGGCGATACACCATTCCCCGCTGGAAAGTGGGCGCGGATGCAGGTGAGGCCTCTCTCGGCCGGGAGAACTCCGGCGGCGTCAGGGGACTGACGCTTGACCACCAGGGCCGGTTGCTGTGCTGCGAGGCCGCGGCGGGCAGGGTGACGCGGGAGGAGGTCGACAGGTCGGTGAGCATCCTGGCCGACCGCGGCGGAGTCGAGGGTCTCCAGTCACCCGACGACCTCGTGTTCTCGGTGGACGGTAGTGTCTACTTCACCGACTTGCCTGGCCCTGAGCCGCGGGAGTCCTCCCCCGGGGCCGTTTATCAAGTCACGCGTTTTGGGGACGTGCGGGTGGTCACTTCCGAGTGCCGCAGGCCGGGGGGCCTGGCGCTCGATGCGAGGCAACTGCATGTCTATGTTTCGGACCAAACCACGCGAGAAGTCCGCATTTTCGAGGTGCTGGCCGACGGCGCACTTGGGCCTGGCCACGTCTTCGCGCGCTTCTCGAATAGCGGCAACGGCCTTCCCGGTGGCCTGAAGACAGACGAAGCAGGCAACGTCTACGCCGCCGGGCCCGGGGGCGTGTGGATCTTCAACCACGACGGCCTTCACTTGGGGACGGTCATGCTGCCGGAGCAACCCACCAACTGCTGCTGGGGCCGCTCGTTCTCCGGCCTCTACATCACGGCCGGGACATCGATCTACTTCGTTCCAACGAAAGTTCGTGGCACCAAGACCTTCTGACGCCGCCGTTCAGGAAAGAGGGCTGAAGTAGGCGATCTTTCGAAGCGCTTGACGTCGAGGCGCGCCCCACAGCCGAAGCAAGCGGGCGCCGTCCTGCAGGAGCATGCAGCTTGTGCCGATTGCACTTCCGGGGTGATTCGTGGTTCACGCCTTGCCTTACCGAAGGTCTTTCCCTGCTGCCGCGGCGGCGCGGCAAACCGGCTGTGGCTTTCGTGCCGACAGCCGGTTGCGACACCTGTGCCGAACGAAAGCGAACGCCTGTACGGGGCATACCGTTCCCATGGACCGCGTTCCGGTGTTGAAAAAACAGGCTTTCTTTTCTTTGCCTCCACCGTTTTTGGGTAAGGTGGTAGGTGAAGTTGTTTAGGCTATCACGACGAGCTCCACTACGACTCCCGTAAGACCCGGGGCCATCATCCCATAGCCAACTCAAAACTCAAGGAGAATAACATGTTACGAAAAGTTTTGGTTGTCACCGCCATCGGCGCGAAGGTCGCCGTGCTTGCTTTGCTTGGACAGTTCCTGTCCGCGCCGGCTGACAGCACCGAACCCGGCTACAAGGCCGACTGCCCCCCGTGCAACCCGGAGCCGAATTGCTTCCCGGGCGACCCCTGCGCGAACTGCGGTTGAGTTTCCTCGAGCCGGGGCAAATTTAGTCGAAACGGGTGGAATATCCGTACGGGTTGTGGTATACTCCGTCCAGTTAGCCTGCACGGGAGTTTCTCGTCTTGGAAGGATGGCCTCCACTCGTTGATGTGCTCACGGCAGGTGCCGTTCTCATTGAAGTCGCCTGGGCCCTGAGGCTGTGGCAGACGGGCCTCTATCGTCGCTACCCGGTCCTACTCACGTTCCTGGTCACAGCATCGCTTGGAACTGTCGGCTCGTACGTTACATATCAATTCTACGCCACCAGCGTGGTCTACGGTTGGTGGTGGGTGGTTCTTCAGCCCCTGAGTTGGACGCTTTACTTCTGCGTGCTTGTGGAAACCCACAATCGAATGCTCTCGGGCTTCGAGGGGTTTGAGCGTCTCGGGCAGTTGCTGATCTACGTAGCCTCAGGGATGGTCGGGGTGGTCTTCCTCGGCATGATGTTTCTCGAAACGTCGCGCGAGACCTGGGCGCAGTTCTGGTTTCTGCAGCGGCGTAGCGTCTACATTGGCCTGACCCTCTTTACCCTCTTCCTGGTTGGGTTCGGCTCGTACTTCCGCCTGGCGATCCCCCGGAATGTGAAGACGCTGTTCGCGGCGTTCGCGATGTTTTTCGGATCGCTCTCAATTGTTCTGATTTTGGCCGATATGGTGGGAGAGCGTATCGAGGCGGCGAGGAGGCCCCTGATGGCAGCTACGTACCTATGTATCGGGTTCGGAGCGGCCAGATTCTCACTCGCAGGGGAGGAGCAGCCGCAGTCGATCGGGCTGCAGGAGCCCCTCAATCACGAAGCGGAGGCTGAGTTGACTAGCGGTTTGGAAAGTTTGAACAACGTTTTGCTGAGGTTACTTCGATCATGAGCTACCTAGTGCCGCTCGTTGGGTTCATGGTTGTTGCGCTGATCCTGCTGGCGATCGCCTTACGGCGGTTGGGCAGCAAGAGAGAAGAGAGCTTCGATCTTGCCTTGCTGACCGCCGGCCGTTCGGCCGCGGAAGTGTATCTGCCGATGAAGCGCTTGTTTTCATCGCAGGACCGCGACTTTGTGGATCGAACGTGCGACAGGCCTGCCGGCTTGCAGCGTCGTCTGCAAGCTGGGCGGAAACGGGTCTTCCGAAAGTACCTTCGGGAGATCCGTAGAGATTTTGGCAAGATGTGGAGCTTGGCTCGCGCCTTGGCTCCG
>JAKZVK010000943.1:0-7977 GCA_047516085.1 Bryobacterales bacterium | reverse complement strand
GGGTCGAAGACCCGCAGACCAAGCAGCGAGTGCGCTTCGTTCCCGGAGAGCTACGCTTACGCGATGTCGAGGTAGGACGCCACCTTGCCATCAGCCCAGGTGCGGTGCGGCGTTTCCTTGAGCGCTTCGAGCAAGTCTACGCTAACCTCGGCAAGGCGGACATCATCGTCTCCGTTGCCGCGGCCCATCACCGCCTGCTCTGGGTTCACCCGTTCCTCGATGGCAATGGCCGGGTCGCGCGCCTGATGTCGCACGCAACCCTGCTGGAAACGCTCGATACCGGCGGGATCTGGTCTATCGCGCGCGGCCTCGCGCGCCGGGACCAGGAGTACAAACAACACCTGGCCAAATGCGACCGGACGCGGCGCAACGATTCGGACGGCCGCGGGCACTTGAGCGAAGAGGCGTTGGCGGAATTCACAAGGTTCTTCCTGGCAGTGTCTATCGACCAAGTGGACTTCATGCAGGGCCTGGTCCAGCCCGAGAGCCTGCGAACGCGCATCGGGGTGTGGGCCGAGGAAGAAACGAGATTGGGCAACCTGCCGCCGAAGGCAGGCGCCATCCTCGAAGCGATCTTGTATCGGGGCGAACTGCCGCGCGGGCAGGCCGCCGGCGTGGTGGGCTCGGGCGAGCGCCACGCGCGCCGCATCGTCTCCGCCCTGATCCGTAGAGGGGTGTTGCTATCGGAAAGCTCCCGTGCGCCCCTACGCCTGGCCTTCCCCGCGGCTCTGGCGTCCCGCTGGATGCCGGGGCTCTTCCCGGAAAGGCCGGGTTGAAGAGACAGACCGTTCCGCGGGGGTACGCCTCTGAGACCCTGTGGCGCTATCCAGGATGCAGGCGGGAGGGTCGGCTGCGGAGGGCTGGTGAAACACTTTGGGGCGGCAAGGGTTGCAGCGGGTGCTACATCCGCCAAACGCGCCAACATCCGAGATCACGCTCGTGTAGGCCGTCGTCACGGTCGTTTTGTCACGGATTCGTCACGCCTTCAGTCTGCGGCCGGTGTGTTGCTGACCTCGTAGTTGATCTTCATGCCGTTGAGCAGCTTGCCGAATTGGGTCTCGAAGTCCTGATCGGGGCCGAACGGCACAACATAGCGATCGCGGATGGTCCGCATAAGCCTGCGCTTGTTGAGCGGGTTTTCTTCCCAGGCACCATCCAGGCTGATCGGGCAAAGGATGTCGCGGTTCTCGGCCTCTTCCTTCTCGACGGCGGTCTCGATTTCGTCCCAGACCGACTTGCTGGAGAGCGACGAAGCCGAGAGCACGACCACGACTACGTCGTTCAACCTGATGCCCCTCGTGACCTGTTGCTCGATGCTGCCGGCAATCATGTCGTGGCGATCCAGCCAGACGCGAACGTCTTCCTTCTTGAAGCGCTCGTACAACTCGAGAACGAACTCGGAGTCCACGTGCGAATAGGAGAGGAACGTGCCGCCGATGAACAACGGGCCGTCAGTGCGCGCATCAAAAATACCTGACGTGAGCAGTTCTGAGATCTCAGTAGCGTTCAGGGCGGGGTCGTACAGCTTGGAGCTTTCGATCTCCCATCGCTGCAGGCCGCAGCCCTCAAGGAACACCTCCGGAAGTCGCCCGCGGGCAGCGACGAGCGTGTCTGTCCCTAGTGAACTCGGTGCCCTATGGTCCAGTTCTCCCAGTCCTATCGCTTCGCAGAGCGAGGCGACACCCCCGAAGTTCGTTGTGCCGCAAGCCGCCGAGTCGAGAATCGCCGCGCATAGGTCCGCCCGCGAGAGGTTTGCGTGGATGAGGTCCGCCCTGCTGAGGTCCGCCCTGCTGAGGTCTGCCCCGCTGAGGTCCACCCTGTTGAGGTGCGCGTCCGGAAGTTTCGCCCCGCTGAGGTCCGCCCCGCTGAGGTTCGCCCCGCCGAGGTCCGCCCCGGCGAGGTTCGCATCCGGGAGTTTCGCTCGGCTGAGGTCTGCCTCGCCGAGGAGCGCATCCGGAAGTTTCGCCCCGCTGAGGTCCGCCCCGCTGAGGTCCGCTCCGTTAAGGAACGCCCGGCTGAGGTCCGCCCGCGAGAGGTTCGCCCCGCGAAGGTTCGCCCCGCTGAGGTCCGCATGGCTCAAGTCCGCCTGGGTGAGGTTCGCCGAAGTGAGGATCGCCCTACGAAGTTTTGCAGAGCCGAGGTCAGCCCCGCTGAGGTCCGCCTCGATGAGGAGCGCATCCGGGAGGTACGCCATGCTGAGATCCACCCTGCTGAAGTCCGCCCTGCTGAGGTCCGCATCCGGGAGTCTCGCCCCGCTCAGGTCCGCCCCCTCGAGGGACGCTTTGTAGAAGTACGCCTCGCTGAGGGACGCCCAGCGTAGGTTCGCCCCGCGAAGGTTCGCCTCACTGAGGTCCGCCTTGCTGAGGTCTGCCTTGGTGAGTTTCGCCTCACTGAGGTTCGCCCTGGAGAGGTCCGCCTTGTCGAGTTTAGCCTCACTGAGGTTCGCTCTGAAGAGGTCCGCCTTGTCGAGTTTCGCCTCACTGAGGTTCGCTCTGAAGAGGTCCGCCTTGTCGAGTTTCGCCTCACTTAGGTTCGCCCTGGAGAGGTCCGCCTCACGTAGGTTCGCCCTGGAGAGGTCCGCCTTGTCGAGTTTAGCCTCACTGAGGTTCGCTCTGGAGAGGTCCGCCTTGTCGAGTTTCGCCTCACTGAGGTTCGCCTGTTCGTCAGGGTGGTCGCACCGCCAGTTATTCCAGGGTCTGAAGCCCTTCCGAAGGCGTGCCAGGTGCTCGGAGTTGGCCACGGTGGTGTTTCGCTCATCAGACCAGCAGCCGAATTCGACTGTCAACAATGGCCATGGTGCGCTTCCCGAGGAGATTGTACCAGAGCCTGCGGTTCGGCTGGAACCATCTGGGGCGGCAAGTGTTGCAGCGCCACGAAGTTCCTGAAAGTGACAGCCCCATCACCTCTTGATTTACTAGACGATAAAGTATATTATCGTCCAGCAACGATCACCGTAGAGTTCGCGCTGACATCTCCCGAGGGTTAACCCCCACCCGAAGCGCTCGCTCGTCGGCGACCTATCGCACGATCTTGCGCATCAGACCATCGACACGGTCGAGCGCCTCTTTGACCTGCTCGAGCGCCGTCGCGTAGCTGAACCGCAGGTACCCCTCGCCGTACGCGCCGAAGCTGGTGCCGGTCAGGCAAGCGACGCCCGCTTCGTTGAGAAGGCGGTTGGCCAACTCGTCCGACGGGACGCCGGTCTTCGAAGTGTTCGGGAAGGCGTAGAAGGCGCCGCCGGGCGTGGCGCAGCTCATGCCGGGGATGCGGTTGAAACCTTCCACAATCACGTCGCGGCGGCGCTTGAACTCGGCCACCATGTCGGCGACACAGTCCTGCGGGCCGGTCAGGGCTTCGATGCCGGCGCGTTGCGAAAAGCTCGCTGTGTGCGAGACGCAGTTGACCATCAACAGGCACACGGCGTCGACCAGTTCCTTGCTGGGCATCACGCCGTAGCCCATACGCCAGCCGGTCATCGAATACGTTTTGGAAAATCCGTCGAGGATGATCGTCTTCTCCGCCATGCCGTCGATCGACGCGATCGAGAACGGCTTCTCGTCGAAGTAGATCTTGCTGTAGACCTCGTCCGACAGCACCACGATGTCGCGGTCGCGCACCATCTCGGCGATGGCGCGGACGTCCTCTTCCGGAATCAGGCCGCCGGTCGGGTTCTGCGGCGAGTTCAGCAGCAGGAGCTTGGTCTTGGGCGAGAGCTTCTCCCGCAGCGTGTCGAGGTCCAGCGAGAATCCGCGGCTCTCGACCAGCGGCAACGGGACGGGCGTGGCACCGCAGTACCGGATGACCGACTCGTAGATTGGGAACGACGGGTTCTGATAGAGCACTTCGTCGCCCGGCTCGAGCAGCGCCAGCATCGGGAAGAACAGGATCGGTTTCGCGCCCGGCGTCACGACGACGCGCGCCGGGTCAATCGGAATACCGCGTGTCTCGGAGATGCGCTTGGCGATCACCTCCCGCAACTGGGGGTCGCCTTGCGTAGGCCCGTACTTGGTCCAGCCCTCGTCGAGCGCGCGCCGGCCGGCCTCGACGATGTGGCGGGCGGTGGGGAAGTCGGGCTCGCCGATTTCCATGTGGATGATCGAGCGGCCCTGGGCCTCGAGAGCGCGGGCTTTGACGAGAACATCGAAGGCGCCCTCGCCCCGGACGCCCTCCATGCGGCTGGAGATCTTCATTCGCTTAGACCTGGATTGCTTGATGGACAACCAATGCCGGTTGGCATTGGAAACCGATGATAGCATCCCCGGCCGGAAACCTAGCGGCCCGTGGTGAAAGCAAACGTTGCTTGTCAGGGCCGCTCGACACGCCTGCATGGTGCAGCAGGCCGAGCAGCCGGACACGGCATGCCGTGTCCCTACATTTTGCCCAGCGCCGGGGCAGGATCCCGCCGTGGGGAGAGTAATTCCGGAGGGGCGTGCGACGCTTGGCACGCAAGGCGCGCTACGCGCCCAGACCCGCGGCTACTTGGCGTTTTTGTTCTCGTCCGATTCGTCCTCGTCCAGATCCTCGTCCTCCAGATCTTCCTCATCCAGATCGTCCTCTTCTTCTTCATCGCGCGACGGTCCGAAGGGTTTGTCTAGCCCCTGTTGCGCCAACTCACGGATGCGTGTCGAGGGGTCCTCGGTGCCGAAGGCGAGTTGGTAGTGTTGGACGGCCTGTTCGCGGTTGCCCATCACGTCTTCTATGCGACCGATGTAGATATGCGACATCGCCGCGACGTAGGGGTCGGGCGCGGTCGTGAGCGCTTGCGTAAACTGGTCGCGGGCCAAGTCGGGGTCAGCCTCGTGGAGGGCCAAGCGGCCGAGGCCGTAGAGTGCCTGAGCACTCTTGCGCCCGGACTTCTCATACGCCGCCAGGAACGTCTTGCGGGCCTCGCCCAGCTTCTTGGCCGACAGCAGCCCCTCGGCCCGTTGCAGCATGCGGTCGAGTTCGGAGAGCCGCGGCCGAATCGGCTGGGCGGGTTTCGGCGCTTCCGCCTCAGAGAACTTCGTGTTCTGCAGGCGCGCCCCTTCCCGTTTCAGGTCGATCCCTCGGATCATCTCGGGATAGAAGTGGCGGAAGTCCTCGACCTGCTTCTCATACTCGGCCAGCTTCTCGTAGAAGTACGGCGTGAGGACAAAGCCCTCGCGCAGACTCTTATCCACCATCGCCGCCCGTTTTGCATCGCCTCCACGATGGAGCCGCGCTTCGACCGCGTTGGCTAGCGATTTCGAGACCAGAAGCTGGAAGTTCTCTTTGTACACCGCGCCTAGTGCGGGTGCAAAGAGCGCGAACCGGCCCATCTCGCTTTTCTTGACGATTTCCTGCCCATAGCGAATGGAGAGAGGGTCCAGTAGATGCATCAAGTAGGCGTCACGGACTTCCTCGATTCGCGGCTCCGCCGATGCCTGCACCACCACGTTGACGACTCCCTCGTAGCTGCGGCTATAGACATGGTTCGGCGAGCCCATCAACTCGAACAGTACTCTGAAGCTCCTGACCTGCCGGCTCGTCGGAGACAATCGAAGGTACCCGGTCACCTCAAAAACCGTTTGAATCAGGGGTTCTTGATACTCGACGATGACGTTCTCGTAGGCGGCTTGGTAGCGGTTCCATAGCGTTTCGATGTCGGCTTCGCGGTAGAACTCCGCGAGAATGGGGCTGAGCGTCCGAATCCTGCGGACGTCGGGTGGCAGGTCGGTTGGCAGCCTGGCCTCAATCTCAAACGACGGCGGCGGCCCGCACATCAGCGCGAACGAGATGTACTGCGACAGGTTCGTGCCCCGATCGTCGAGCTTGAATTGTTCATAGAAGTTCTTGAGCCGCGTCAGGCTTGCACCGTCAAAGCCATCGAGGTCGCCCCGCACGACCCGCCGCACGGCGCTGTCGGACGGGGAGCCGAAACCGGTGTCGTAACCGGCCACGTTGATGGCCGTCAAGACGGTGAACAGCCGGATGTCGGTGTCGAGCTGATTGACCTCAGGCTCTTGGCCATGCGCCGGCTGGAGCAGCACCAGACCCAATATCAGCCAACGGTGAACGAACTTTTGCGGGATCATGCTGAGGACTCGGGTCGAAGCGAGGCGGCAAGACGCCCAGGCTCAGTTTACTGCACCCCTTAATACAGTCCACGAACACTGTTGCTCTGAGCGGTAATGCTGGGAACCGTTCGCGCCGCCCTGCTCACACCCAATTCGCGAAGGCGTCGCGGCCGGCGTAGCGGGCCCGGTCGCCCAATTCGGCTTCGATCTCGAGCAGACGGTTGTATTTGGCGACGCGCTCGCTTCGGCAGGTGGAGCCTGTTTTGATCTGGCCGCTGGTGGTGGCCACGGCCAGGTCGGCGATCGTCGTATCAGCAGTCTCGCCGGAACGGTGGGAAATGATGTAGGTGTAGCTGCTCTTCTTGGCGATCTCGATGCAATCAAGCGTCTCGGTCAGCGTGCCGATCTGGTTGAGCTTGATGAGGATGGAGTTCGCCAACCCGTCGGCGATGCCTTGTTTGAAGATGGCGGGATTGGTTACGAACAGGTCGTCACCGACGAGCTGCACCTTCTTGCCGAGCTTGGCCGTGCCCTTCTGCCAGCCCGAGTGATCGTCCTCTGAGAACCCGTCTTCGATCGAAATCAAAGGGTACTTCTTGATCCACTCCGACCACATTTTGCGCATCTGCCCCGCGGACTTCTTGGCGCCGTCCGACTGCAAAAAGACATACTCGTTTTTCTTGTGAAACTCACTTGCGGCGGCGTCGATGGCGATCGCGATGTCTTGCCCCGCCTTGTAGCCGGCCTTCTTGATGGCTCGGACCAACAGATCCATCGGCTCTTCATTCGACTTGAGCCGCGGAGCAAACCCGCCCTCGTCGCCCACCGACGTCGAATAGCCTTTGCGACTGAGGATGGCCTTGAGCGTGTGGAACGTCTCGGCCACCGCCCGCAACGCCTCGCTGAAGGTCGGCAAGCCCAAAGGGACGAGCATGAACTCCTGGATGTCGACGTTGTTGTCGGCGTGCTCGCCGCCGTTGAGGACGTTAACCATCGGCACCGGCAGCGTGTACGACTGCTGATCGGCGAGATAGCGATACAGCGGCAAGCCCTTCTCTGCCGCCGCCGCCCGCGCCACGGCCAGTGAGACCCCGAGGATCGCGTTCGCCCCGAGCCGACCCTTGTTCGACGTGCCATCGAGCCGGATTAACTCATGGTCGAGCGCGTCCTGGTCTTCCGCGCGCATCCCCTTGACAGCCTTCAAGATCTCGCCATGGACGTTGGCCACAGCCTGGGTCACGCCCTTGCCGAGGTAGCGGGCTTTGTCGCCGTCCCGCAGTTCCACGGCCTCGTTCATGCCCGTCGAAGCTCCCGACGGCACGCGCGCGACACCACGTTGGCCGTCGGTGAGTACCGCGGTCACCTGCACGGTCGGATTCCCTCGCGAGTCGAGAATCTCTAGGGCTTCAAGGTGTGTAATCTTCGACATAAAAGCATCAAACGGTGGCTCGTTGCAGCCAGAAAGACAGGTTAGCACGGCGGCCGGCAACCCTCGCTCCGCCCGAGCGTGAGCCCCTGGGGGAAGGGCAGTCGTATCTGAAGCTGTTGAGGGGACGCCGCGCTAGGGAGTGCCGCGGTAGGTTTGGACCTGCTCGAAGAAGTCGTCGATCCCCATCGCTTGAGGGCCGCCGTCCTCGCCGGTGAGAGCGGATTTCTCCCCGGTCCGACGGATACCTCGCAGGAGTTGCTTTTCGCGCACACCGAGCACGGGTTGGCGCTGGTGGTCGGTGACGGTCTCGACCCCGGCTGCGTCCGACTCGACGAAGAAGACGCCTTGCCACAGTCCGACCGTGGGGCCGAAGACGCTCGAAGGCTGGTCGTTGAGGAACAGCACGACCGTGTCGTCCACTTGCATGCGCGGAAAATCGGCGATGTGGAGACTCTTGCCGTCAAGCTCGCCGCCGATCATGCGGAAGGTGTATTCGCGGCCCACCCACTCGCC
>JAKZVK010000942.1:0-7034 GCA_047516085.1 Bryobacterales bacterium | reverse complement strand
CGACGAAGTGCAGCTCGTAGTTCTGCTCCTCGGGCGCCTCGCCCCCGCCGTCGAGCGGACGGCAGGTGAGCGACAGCACGACCTCGCCCACCTCGGTGAACTTGAGCGCGTTGTTCAACAGGTTGATCAGGATCTGGCGCAGCCGGGTGACGTCGCCGACGACCGATTCGGGCATGTCGCCCTCGACGATGTACGCCAGGCTAATGCCCTTCGTCGCCGCCTCGTTGGTCAGCAGGTCGATCGCGCTTTCCAGGCAGTCGCGCATCGCAAACGGCTGGTTCTCGAGTTCCAGGTGGCCCGCCTCGATCTTCGAGAAGTCGAGGATGGCATTGATGATGGTCAGCAGCGATTCGCCGCTGTGGCGGATGATCTCGGCGAACTCACGCTGCTCGCCGTCCAGCTTGGTATCGAGCAGCAGGCCCGACATGCCGATGACGCCGTTCATGGGCGTGCGAATTTCATGGCTCATGGCTGCCGGGAATCCGCTCTTGGCGCGGTTCGCCGCCTCGGCCTCTTCCTCTCTTTGCTTGAGCTCGGTGATGTCGGAAAAAATGGCGACGATGCCGCCATCTTCCATCGGCGATGAACGGATGTCCAGGTAGCGGCCATCCGGCGCCGTCCAGTTCCTTCGAATGGGTTCCGAATGGAGGACAACCGCCAGACGCTGCCGGGTCAATTCCTCCGGATCGCCGGGGCCATAGGCGCCCTGCTCGGCAAGATGACAGATGATATCCTCCATCGGCTTACCGATTCCAATCAGATCTCGTGGAACGTCGTTCACCGACAGATATTTGTCGTTGAAAGCGACGAATCGCATGTCGGAATCCAGCACGTACACGGCGTCCGGCATGTTCTCCAGCATCGCTTCGAGTTGGGCAGTTTTGTGGGCAAGCTCCCGTTCGGCTTGCTTCCGCTCGGTCATGTCGCGATTGACAGTACACAAGCCGAGCACCTCGCCTATCGACGAGATCACCGGGAACCGGGTGCGAATGACGGCCCGCGTCTTGCCGTCGGGGTAGGCGAGGTCGACCTCGTCCGACATGGCCTCCCGACCGTCGATCGCCTGCTGGTCCAAGGCGTCGAATTCCTTTGCCTGGTCGTCGGAGTAGATGTCGAACACGGTCTTGCCGATAACGTCGTCCCGGCTTCGGCAGGCCCATTCCTCGAAACGCTTGTTGACGAACAGGAACCGCCCTTCCGGGTCCTTCATGCTGATGAACTCGGGGAGGTTGTCGGCGAGCGCCCGTAACCGTTCGCGGCTCTCCTGGAGTTTGTCTTCGGCCTGCTTTCGCTCGGTGATGTCGGTGACGATGCTGACGTAGCCACCCCCGGGCGTCTGCGCGACATGGACCTGAAGCGTTTTACCTCCAGTAATCGTTCGTTCCCAACTGGCGTCGTCCTGCGCCGGTAGCTCGGCCAGCGACTGGTCGGTCAATGCATCCGGATCACCAGGGCCGAAGTCGCCACGCTGGGCCTCATAGAAGTTCCCAACGCGGATCGACTCGCCGATCTTGAGAAGCCCTTCCGGAAAATCGTACAGCTCGCAGTATCGCGAATTGAAGAAAACGTAATTCAGGTCCTTGTCGATCAGCCGCATGCCGCCCGGCATATTTTCCAAGGCGACGCGGAGTTGTGCCTCCTTCTCCGCCAGTTCCTCTTCTGCGCGTTTGAGTTCGGTGCCGCCCTCTGTGTTCGCGGCAGCGTGTCGCTCGAGCGTATCGATCTCATCGATCAGTTGCGCTTTCGTCTTGTGAAGGCGCTGCTCCCGGACTGTGGCTGGATTGGGCATGCGCCTCTCCTTGCCAATCTGTTTAATCTAAGAGGAAATCTTGCAGATGAGGACGCTACCACACCACGGCGAGGTGAACCAATTCGCGCGAGAATGCGAATGCGGTACGTCCGAATCGACTATCTGTGCCAACGTCCGCTTATACGAGCCGTGAGCAGACATACCAGGGATATGCGGAGCGGATAGATTCTCCGACGTCGTTTCGCTAGGCTCGACGTTAGCGGCGCCGTCCATGGAACGCAGACTCGCCGCGATCCTGTCCGCCGATCAAATGCACTACTCGGGCAGGCTCCAGCCTGCCATCTCGCGCCACAGATTATGCCCCTCTGGCGAGACCTCGGCGCGGCGCGCCCTAGACAACCACCAGGGTGCGCGGGTGCTTCGACATCACCTCGAGGCCGTTCTCGGTGACCATCAGGGTCTCGATACAGGCGGCACCGCTGCCGCCAGGCCAGTCCTCCCAGACGTCGAACTGGTTCTCGAGGTTGAAGAACATGCCCGGCTCGAGCGCCCGATCCCGCATGCCGAAGCGTGGGGAAAGCCAGTGGTTGTTGCACCAATCAGGCGGCAGGGCGACGCCCTGGCAATAGCCGCCGACCCACCAGACGTACTCGCGGATGCCGACCTCGTCGATATAGGCCTGGGCGATCTCGTCGACCCGGCTCATCGGGTCGCCCAGCTTCGCCTCGGCCAGGACGGCGTCGATGCAGCCCGACGACTTGGTCATCAATTCGGTCCAGCGCGGATCGGGCTCGCCGAGCGAGAAGGTCCGGTTCAGGTTGACGTGGTAGCGGTCGTAGACGCCGCAGAAGTCGACGAACACCAAGTCGCCCTGCTTGATGGCGCGGCGCTGGGCCGGGCTGTGATGGGTCCCGGCGCGCGGCCCCGAGCCGATCATGGAACGGATGCCGGGATAGCCGCCGCCGGCCGCCATCATGGTGCCGACGATGACGCCTTCAAGCTGGGTCTCGGTGAGGCCGGGCCTGATCGCGTTGCGCCCGGCGGTCATCGCCTCGTCGGCGATTGCCGCGGCCGTCTTCATATGCTCGATCTCGAGCGGTGATTTGACCAGGCGCACCTCGTCGAGCATCCGCCAGCCATCCTCGACCGTCGCGCCGCCCGCTTCGAGCGACCCCTTGAACCGCGTCATGACCGAGGCGTGCGGCGCATAGCCCCAGAGCTCCAGCGCGATCCGCGACCCGGCCAGCCCGCGCCGGCCGACCTCGTCGACGATCACCTGGATGGCTTCGTCCACCGACCCCGACACCGCCGCGCCGTCGAGCCAGACGATCTCGGCGATCTCGGGCGTGGTCGAGACGATGGTGGTATGCGCGACGCTGTCGAAGAACAACGCCTCACCGGTGTCGGCGCGCAGCAGCACACCGGTCAGGTTCTCGAGGTGGTACCAGATCATGTCGTACCCGGTGAGCCAGGTGATGTTCGCCGGCGTGGTGACGTAGATGGCGTCGAGCCCCGCGTCGGCGAGCGCCTTGCAAACCTTGGCCCGACGCTCGGCGTACTCCTCGGCCGGGAAGGCTTGCGGCCAATCGATCTGGTCTCTCAAATAGGTTTGCATGATTGATTCCCTCTTCGTCGGCAACCATGAGCTGGCTGTAACCGACGACATCGGCGGCGAGTCTGGCGGCGAGGCGGCGCTCCATTGCCAATCCGCTCTCGGCGAAGAGACTAACCGACCGCCATTCGGGAATCCATGCCGACACCCGTGTCGGTCACAGTGAAGACCTGTGCAGATCCGCCATCACGCGAGGCGGTTATGCGCATCACGCACCAGATTCACCGCGACCACCAGACGTCACCGATTGCGGTCGGATCATTTCGGCAGTGCCCGCGCCGAGAATGAGCAGTGTGCCGGCTACTTCGCGCACGCCAAACGGCTCTTCGGTCAACACAGCCGCCGATCCCACACCGGTGATCGCTTCGAACATGAACAGAAGGCCGACCCGCGCCGGGCTCAGAACGGTTGCCGGCCAGATGGTTAGATAGAGAGCCGGCAACAGAAATGCCGTGACGACGACAAGCCATAGCCAGACCCGACCCAATGAAGCGACATCGGGGAACGCCGACTCGATTCCCAGAGGCAGCAGGGCGAGCACCACCGAAGCGCCCAGGGCGCAAACGGCGAACGCAAAAGTCTTTTCCAATACGAGAGTCGCGCCGCCCTGAAAGAAACGAACCGATGCGATGGACCAGCACAATCCCGATCCGAGCGCGCACCAGTCGCCGATCTGACTCGGCCACGGAAATCCATCGCCCCCGCCCAACACCACCGCAAGACCGCCGATGCCAAGCGCAATCGCCAAGACCCGGTTCAGAGCGAGCCGTTCACCGAGGAACACGATGCCGAGCAGCGTGCTCCAGATGGGCGACACATAAAACAGCAGCATGGCGTGTATGACATCGGTGAGATTGAAACTGATGGCGTAAAGGGTGAACGCGATCCCCGCCAACCCACATGCCACCCAGAAACCGGAGTCGCTAGCCAGAAAATTCCGCCACCGCCAAACGGCAACGGGCAGGAATGCGATGACCACGCACACGAACATGGTCGGGCCGGTCCAACCGGTGCTGATACCGGCTTCTTCGATAGCCCGCACGGGGATCCAGAACAGGCCCCAGAGCCCCGAACCGAAGGCAATTCCAATACTGGGCAACAAGTCCGGTCGCCGCTGAAACAGGGTGCTTCCCACCATTATCTCTTGTCGAACCCTGCTATTTTTCTATACCTGTCGCGAAGCGGCGTTTAGCGAAGCAGGAGCGTCAAATCCTTTCACCTCGGACCGACAGACGCCACCACAAACTGATGGAAGTTTCTGACATCTCCTCGATAGCGAATTCGAACTCGGTGTATGTCCGGTTGAGGCGGCAGCTATGAGCTGACATTAGGCGACTGCGGCCGCGAGGTCCGCTTGCCACTCGAAAGCGGACGTGAATGTCGTGAAGTTTGGACAATGCGCGTTCTTGGTCCGCTTACCGCTCCAAAGCGGGCGTCCGAAGCGTCACGGCTCTACTTCCGCTGTTGACCGGAGCCGGACACAGCTGTTTGGAGTTTATTTGCATTCGATGCGGTCGCCGGACGGCTGGAGACCTCAACGGCGCCGACAGAAATAATCAATATCGTGCCCAAAAGTTCTCGTACGCGGGAAAGATCGGGTTAGTGTGAAGGCTTCCGAAGCAACAACGTTGGACGCCATGCGGGCATTCCCTGCAACAGCGTTCCTCGCCGCCCTAGTGGATAGAATCAGACGGATGGGACCCCCGATCTAGCCCAAGACGCGCAGTTTTCCGCCGTTTGGCCCGGACTCTTTCGTCAAGTTCTTACCACTAGCACTCGCGTCCATCTCGCCACCGGGATCGGCTTCCAGCGATTACGCCGAAAATTCGGGATTCATCGACTACTACGGCTTCGAGTGCGTCAGCTCGGACAGCGATCCGGAGTTTCCACGTTCCTGGTCCACTCTCAACCACCTCGTGTGCACGAACAAACACCTGTCCGCGCTGCACGAGCAGCTTGCCGGGCTTTACGGCCCCGATGAACCGTTTGCCGAGACGTCCGATGGGGGACCCACTTTCGCCGAGGAATTTCTGGATAGGGTGAAGGCAGACAATCGTTCGTACGATCCCGCAAATCTCGAATTTCGGACCAGGCTGACGGAACGAGCGATGGGCCACTGCGAACTCGGTTTCGACCCGATGCGTGATCTTGCGGCCAAGTGGGCCGCCAACGACTGCCTCGCTTCGTTGTACCAACGCTTGATTCGCGAGCGCGGCGATCAGCCGGTCGGAAATGTGATCAGGGGCCGTTTGCCGGAAACCTTCATTCACCCCGCGTGCCTCGATGATTTGCTCTCTCTCACGCTAAGAGCGCCGTACCGCGCGAATCTTTCGCCCTGTCATGCGGGCACGAAGCGCGTAACGTTTATGTTTCACTCGATCGGACGAGCAGACAGCCTGGACCAAACCATCGTTTACCACCGTTGGAACGCTTCGAGCTGGGGTGGCTACCTCGGATATAGTTCGGTCGGGCGTCCGACTGGCGATACTGATTTGTTGTGGGTATTCGAGAACGACGGTGGCTCCGGCCGGTTTCACTCATTGGCCCTTGTCAGAGGACCCGATGGGTTGCGCCAACGCTCGACACTCGAACGGCTGCGGCAAAACGAGGAAGACGACTGGATAGAGGTGCTGGCTCGGGTATCGTTCGGCAATAGATGCAAAGGCGGATTGGCGACGGTGTCGATCACCGGCCCTACGACGATCCGGGTATCCGTGAACATAACGCCCTTCGCCCTCATGGCACTCAACGTGCATCGCGACTGGCGGACCATCGGCACGGCGGCGCTGTTCTTGGATGACGACACCGGGACCGCGTCCGAAGAACGCATCAAGCTCGAAGCAGACCGCGACCTCGTCAACGCCGCGATGGCTTGTATTGGAACGGCGGACTTCCTGATCGACCTGGCAACCGGAGAACGGAGATTCACCGGCGTCGTCATCGATGAATTGTATTACTGGAACATCGAGGACGTCCGATTTCAAGCCTGCTTCAACCACCTCGTAAGATCCAAGACGACCGCGATGCCGTTGACATTGACGCCGAGTCTCCTCGCTGCATTGGGCGACGAATTCGTTGAGCAGTTCATGGTTCCCGCATCGGGCGTGCAATAGCGGGTACGGTCGAAGTCCAAACAACCCAGATGCTCTCTCACGGCAAAGGCTTGCGAATTTCGCGCGGGCTGTCGTCAGCGGCGACGGCCGCTCCCGGCACCGCCAATCGGATGATCTCGGGCGATGTCTTGAAATATCGGAATGGATTTTTCATCCCAGGACGCTACGAGACGTGCTTTCGGTGCTCAAGCAATTTTGCTCTGACACTGCCCCGATGAGAGCTACCCACTCATGCCCACGCTCACAGACCCACCAGACCCTCTTGTGGCTGCCCGGCTTCACGTCGTAGGGAGTGAACTCACCGTTCCTGGTTGGATGCCATTCGTTGGCAAGCTCGGGGCCCGTTACGGCAAGATTGTTAGTGCTATTCGCCATTTCTCCGATTTGTACCACAATGTTACATTGTTTAGTCCCGCCTTTCGAGCTATAGCTGAATCTTGGTGATGGAGAATGAAGGCGGCGTATCCTGGCGTTGATGAAGACGCCAATTTTCCGAAGAAAGGGATACGCCATGAAAGACGATACAGTTGTTGCGTTGCGCCAGCCAGAGTCATTTTCC
>JAKZVK010000941.1:0-2533 GCA_047516085.1 Bryobacterales bacterium | reverse complement strand
ATCGCGAAGGGCCACCTGGTGCGAGAGATCGACGCCCTCGGCGGAATCATGGGTGAGGTCACCGACGCCGTGGGCATTCAGTTTCGCCTGCTCAACACGAGTCGTGGTCCTGCCGTTTGGTCGCCGCGAGCGCAGTGCGACAAGAAGCAGTACCGCATCAAGATGCGTCAGGTCCTCGAACAAGAACCGAACTTGATCATCAAGCAGGCCGAGGTCGTCTACCTGGTTCTCGAAGAACTGGCCGCATCCGAATCGGGTGGGCCTGCGAAGCGCATCCGAGGAGTCCTCCTCGGCGACGGCCGCCTGGTGGGCGCCGAAGCCGTGATCATCACGACCGGGACCTTCCTCAACGGGATGATCCATATCGGGGAGCGTACCTTTCCGTCCGGCCGCAGCGGGGAGCCTGCAGCCGTGATGCTGGGTGAGGTCCTTCGTGGCCTCGGATTTCGCTGCGGACGACTCAAGACCGGCACGCCGCCGCGGCTTGATGGCCGCACCATTGACTGGGGCGCGTTCGAGGCGCAACCCGGCGACCGCGAGCCCACGCCCTTCTCGTTTCGTACCGAACGCATCGACCGAGAACAGATCCAGTGCCACATTGCGTACACCACCGACGAGACGCTCAAGATTCTGCGTGAGAATATCAAGCGTTCGCCCCTCTACAGCGGGCAGATCGAGGGTGTAGGACCTCGTTACTGCCCCTCGATCGAAGACAAGGTCGTCAAGTTCCCCGATAAGGCCCGTCATCAGCTCTTTCTGGAGCCTGAAGGGCTCGACACCTACGAGGTCTACGTGAACGGCATGTCAACCAGCATGCCGATCGACGTGCAGGCGGCAGTTGTCGGTTCAATCCCAGGTCTCGACAAGGCCGAGATGATCCGCCCGGGCTATGCGATCGAGTACGATGCCGTCGATGCCACCGAGCT
This sequence comes from Bryobacterales bacterium, assembly GCA_047516085.1. GTDB lineage: Bacteria > Acidobacteriota > Terriglobia > Bryobacterales > UBA6623 > JAKZVK01. The sequence continues at coordinate 1,607 of JAKZVK010000941.1, read as the reverse complement.
GGGGCATACCCTTGAAACCAAGCGGGTTAAGGGACTCTACCTTGCGGGACAGATCAACGGTACCACCGGCTATGAAGAAGCGGCCAGCCAGGGCATCATGGCCGGCATCAACGCCGCTTGCGCGATCAAGGATCTCGAACCGGTCATCCTTGACCGAACCAACGCCTATGCGGGGATTCTGATTGATGACCTCGTGACGAAGGGGACCGACGAGCCTTACCGAATGTTTACCTCGCGAGCCGAGTTTCGCCTGAACCTGCGAATCGATAACGCCGACGAACGCCTCACACCGACTGGCCATCGGGTAGGGTTGATCGGCGAAGAATATTGGCGGCAATTCTGTGCGCGGCAGGCCAAGAAGGAGAAAGTGCGGGCGTTCCTCGAGGCCCACCGGCCGGCGCGGGAAGACGCGCAGGCGGGTGAGCTCTTCCAAGCACTCGGCTCATCAAATGGCGAACACGCGACTCTGACTCAGCTACTGAGGCGTCCGGAGATTCAGATGGTCCACTGCCAATCGCTGATTCAGTCGCACTGCGACGTCCAGTTGCGCCCGCCTGATTGGAAGGCGATCGAGACGGAAGTGAAGTATGCCGGCTACATGCAGCAGCAGCGCAAACAGATCGAACAGGTACGCCGGGCGGAATCGCGCCGCATTCCCGACAGTGTCGCGTACGGCAAGATCCCCGGCCTCTCGCGCGAGGTTGTTGAGAAGATGGAGCGCGTGCGGCCCTCGACACTGGGACAAGCCGGCCGCATCCCCGGTGTTACGCCGGCCGCGGTTTCGATCCTCAACATCTATCTAACCTCCAGCGGGCGCGCGGCAGTGAATGGCTGACGCTCGCGAGGAGTTCTCGCGGCTCATTCGACCCGTTCTCAGCACGCTGGAGATCGACCTTTCGCCTACCCAGATCTTCCAACTCGCGGCCCACTTCGAGTTACTCGAACAATGGAACCGACGGATCAACTTGACGAGTGTGCGCGAAGGTGCCGAGATCGTTGAGCGGCATTTCGGTGAGTCACTTTTCACAGGCCTCCGTATTCCTGGAAGTGCTCTGTCGCTAGTCGATGTTGGCTCTGGCGGAGGCTTTCCCGGCCTGCCCATTGCCGTGCTACGGTCGACGCTCGAGGTGACCCTGGTTGAATCGGTGGCAAAGAAGGCAGCCTTTTTGCGGGAGGCGTCCCGTGACCGAGACAATGTCCGGGTCCACCATGGGCGCTTTGATACGCTGCAGGAGTCGTTCGAGTGGGCCACCGTTCGCGCGGTGGCGTGCGAGGAGATTTGGGAAGACCTTACAAGGAGGGCGCGGCGGGTGGCGATCTTGTCAACAGCCAAAAGGCTGCCCGACCTGCGGGCGCTGGGCGGCGTCCGCTGGTACGCAGAAGAGCTACTGCCCTGGGGGCGCGACCGGGTGCTCTTGTTAGGTGTCGCCTCAGGCTAAAGTCTTAGCTGGCGTCAGCCGATCTAGTGTTTGGGATCGGGAGATGTCTGCTCGCTCGGGACGTTCCACGTGAAACATTCACGCAGATCCCTGTTTCCACCGCACGAGATCCCCTCACTTTCCTCTGTTTGTGCAGGTGTGCTACATTGATCCTGCACTGAAGGAGCT
>JAKZVK010000940.1:0-5934 GCA_047516085.1 Bryobacterales bacterium | reverse complement strand
TTGTGGCTCCGAAGAACGGGCGGATAGAATGACCTTTACCGCCTCTTGCGACCGATCCCTATGAAACCTCGCATCTTTTCCGGCATGCAGCCCTCCGGCAATCTGCACATTGGCAACTATCTGGGGGCGCTGAAGACCTGGTCGCAACTCCAGTACGACTACGAGCCGATCTTCTGCATCGTCGATCACCACGCCATCACTGTCTATCAAGAGCCCAAAGAACTACAGGAAAAGATCGAGGACGTCGCGGCGCTCTACGTGGCCGCGGGCATTGATCCGAAACACTCGGCGGTCTTCGTGCAGTCGAGCGTGCCGGCGCATGTCGAGCTGGCCTGGGTGTTCACCTGCGTCACGCCGATGGGCTGGCTCAGCCGCATGACACAGTTCAAGGCGAAGTCGGAACAGTACGACTCCGTCGGCACCGGGTTGTTCGTGTATCCGGTGCTGATGGCCGCCGACATCCTGCTCTATCAGGCGCAGATTGTGCCCGTCGGCGAGGACCAGGCGCAGCACCTCGAGCTGACACGCGACATCGCGCAGCGCTTTAACACTGTCTATGGCGAGACGTTCATTGTGCCCGAGACGAAGTTGCCGGCGGTTGGCGCGCGCGTGATGGGGCTCGATGACCCGACGCAGAAGATGAGCAAATCGACACCCGGATACGGCCATGCCGTCGGCCTGCTTGACCCGCCCTCCCGCATCAAGAAGACAATCGCGCGCGCCGTGACCGACTCGAAGTCGGGGGTTGATTTCGACGACCTGGGTCCCGGCGTCGCCAACTTGCTCAACATCTTCCAGGCCTTCCACGGCTGGACGAACGAGCAGATCAAGTCGCATTTCGCCGACATGCGGTATGGCGATCTCAAGAAGCAGGTGGCCGAGGCCGTGGTCTCGCACCTCGAGCCGATCCAGCAGAAGTACAACGAGTTGACAAGCGACCGCGGCGCTATTCGCGAGATTCTGCGCGACGGCGCCGAGAGGGTCGCCCCCCTGGCCGAATCCACGATGACGCTCGTGCGGGGAAAGACCGGCCTCTATCGCGGGTAGGGGCAGGGTCTTGGACCGGCGGTTTGGCCCTTCGGGACGCTCTGCCCCAGCATTCGGACATTCGACGTGAACGCAGACTCAGGCATCTCTCTGGTCGCATACTACCGGCTGCTACGCGGCAACGTGCAGTTCCGGCGGCTGTGGCTGGCACAACTCATCAGCGGGACGGGGGACTGGTTCTACGCCGTCGCCATCTACGACCTGCTGCTGCGGCTGACGGGCTCGGCCTCGACCGTGGCGCTGGCGGCCGTGCTGCAAATCGTGCCGATGTTCTTGGCCGGGCCGACCGCGGGCGCGGTGAATGATCGCGTGAGCCGCCGCCGCGTGATGCTCGTCACGGACTTGTTTCGCGCCGTTGTCGTGTTGGGCATGCTGCTGGTCGAGACGCGCGAGCAGATCTGGCTGCTGTTCGTGCTGCTGGCGAGCGAGGTTGCGACGGCGGCGTTCTTCGAGTCGGCCCGCATCGCCGTCATCCCGACCATGGTGGCTGCGGGGGAGATCTCGACCGCCAACGCGGTTGCGTCTACCACTTGGTCGGTGACAGTCACCGTGGGTGCGGCGATCGGCGGGTTTGCGGTGGCCTTTCTCGGCCGCGATGCTGTGTTCTTGATGAACTCCGGCACGTTCCTGCTATCGGCATTTTTCATCTACCGCATGCAGATCCGCGAGACGCACCTGGCGGAGTACGCGCACGTGAGCTGGCGGGAGATCCTGGGCTTCGGGCCCATCGCCGAAGGCTTTCGCTACGTGACTCAGGACGGGAAGCTGGCTTCGCTGCTGACGCTGAAGTTCGGCCTCGGAATCTTGGGCGCGCGGTCGGTGCTGGTGGCGGTGATCGGAAGCCGCGAGCTGCCGGTGGCGGGTCAAGCGGCGCTGGGCATGAGCGCCTTGTTCATGTTTCAAGGGCTGGGGTCGATCGTGGGGCCGTTGATTGCGGGGCCCTGGGTCGGCAACCGCCAGTCCCACATGCGCTGGGGCGTTCTGGTCGGGTACTTGGCGGTCGGTTTTTCGTATGCGGCGTTCAGTGTCGCGACGACCCACGCGACGGCATGGCTGACGATGGTGGTTGCTCACGCGGGTGGGTCGATCGTTTGGGTGTTCTCGACCACGCTGTTGCACCTCAATACCATTGACCGGTTTCGGGGACGGGTGTTCGCGGCGGACTTGGCGTTGTTTATGGTGACGGCGGCGATTGCGGCGTATACGTGCGGATGGGTGATCGACCATGGGGTGGCGGCACGGACGGCGGCGTTGGGTGTGGGGGTGGCTATGTTGCTGCCTGCGCTGGCTTGGTTGGTTGGCATGCGGAGGTTGTGGGGTGGTGCGGCCGAGGTGGCGGTGGAGTCGTAGATAGCCGGGGCATTGGTGGGCGCTTGTGCGCTTGAGCCGGCCCTATGGCAGGAGTGCCTGTTAGCGCGGCGGGCGGGCACGGGGGCCCGCCCCTACGAGTCCAGTAGGTCCACGCTGGGGCTCGGTGCCACACCGCCGCCTATGCTGTTTGGGTGCGTTCGGCGTCGTGGAGGCCGCGTAGCTCGACTTCCTTCTTGCGGATGAGGAACTTCTGTACTTTGCCCGTGATCGTCATGGGGAACTCGTCGACAAAGCGGATGTGCTCGGGGATCTTGAAGTGCGCGATGCGGTCTCGGCAGTAGTCGCGGATCTCTTCGTCCGTTGCAGACTCGCCCGGCTTGAGTCGGACCCAGGCCAGGACGCGCTCGCCGAGCCGTTCGTCAGGGAGGCCCACGACGTAGATGTCGGCGATCTTCGGGTGTTGGTAGAGGAACTCTTCGATCTCGCGGGGATAGACGTTCTCGCCGCCGCGAATGATCATCTCCTTGAGGCGGCCTGTGATGCGGAAGCAGCCGTCCTCGCGCATCGTGGCGAGGTCGCCGCTGTGGAGCCAGCCTTCTTCGTCGATGGCGGCGGCGGTTGCTTCGGGATCGCGGTCGTAGCCCTTCATCACGAGGTAGCCGCGCGTGCACAGTTCGCCCTGTTCGCCGATGTCGACCGTGTCGCCGGTCGCGCGGTCGATGATCTTGACTTCGGTCTCGGGCAGCGCGCGGCCGACGGTCGAGACGCGCACCTCGAGCGAGTCATCGGTGGAAGACTGCGTGACGACCGGAGAGGCCTCGGTCTGCCCGTAAGCGATGGTCATCTCGCGGCAGTTCATCTCGCTGACAACGCGCTTCATCAGCTCGATGGGACACGGCGCGCCCGCCATGATGCCTGTACGGAGCGACGTCATGTCGTAGTTCGAGAACTCGGGGTGGTCGAGCTCGGCGAGGAACATGGTCGGCACTCCGTAGACGGTCGTGCAGCGCTCCGCGTCGATGGCCCGTAGCACGGCAAGGGGATCGAACTGGGCGGCGGGCAGCACCAGGGTCAAGCCGAAGACGATCGAACCCAGCGACCCCATAACGCATCCGAAACAGTGGTAAAGCGGCACGGCGAGGCACAGGCGGTCGGCGGCCGTCCATTTGAGCGCGCTGCCGACGAGGTAAGCGTTGTTGAGCAGGTTGTGGTGCGTGAGCAGAACGCCCTTGGGGTTGCCGGTGGTGCCCGAGGTGTATTGGATGTTGACGACGTCATCGGGGGCGGCCTCATGCGGCGGGGGCTCGACGCCGGAGTCGATCATGCGGTCCCACGAGTCAGCCGCCAGGACGATTGCGTGCTCAAGCGGCACGTCTTGGCCCGAGCGGGCTTCGTCGAGAATCTCGCTGTAGTTCGCGCGCGCGTCTTTGTCGTGATAGAAGATCGCCTTCATGCGCGACTTGGCGAGCACGTAACGAAGATCGTGCGCACGGTAGGCAGGATTGACATTGACCAGCACGGCGCCGATGCGCGCCGTCGCTACCTGCAAGTAGGCCCATTCGGCGCAGTTCGACGCCCACATGCCGACACGGTCGCCGGGGCGGACACCGAGTCCCCACAGGCCCGCGGCGGTGCGTGCGACTTCGGTGGCGAGGTCCTCGTAGGTAAGGCGGAGGTTTTGGTGGATGGAGATGATCGCTTCGTGCGAAGGATTCTTGGCGATGGTGTTTCGGAAGACTTGATCGATGGGTATGTCGATCAGGTTGGCGTGTGGGCCGGTCACGTAGCTTTTCATGGCGCTACGGATTGTACAACAGGGGCGTGGGGTTTCATGAGTCAAGGCGGTCAAGACCGCGGATCTCAAAACGGAGATCCGCGCTACGTGCTGCCGGGGAGGTAGCTGTGGCGGAGGCCGCAGTGTGCGTGTTTGGAAAAGACGCAGTGGGTGCGGTACAGGAGCCGAGCATGGCCCGGCTCGGCTCGCCAAGGGCGTGCGCCACTCGGGAGGGCGCCTCGGAGCTCGAGGTGCGGATCGGGTGTAGAAGCCTGCGTGGTCTTGAGCGATGGCTCAACGCGGGCTCACGCCCGCGGCTCTGAGCGTGGGGTCCGGGACCCGCTCTTGGTGTTGGCCTACGCGGGGTTGCTCTCGCGTGTGTGGGTGGGGACGCTGAGGAGGTCTATCTTGGCCAGGTGCTCGATGAGCTCGGGCGCCTCTTCCGAGCGCAGGAAGAAGCCATATTTGAGCATGTCTTTGGCTTCCTTCTGGGTCTTGGCGTATTCGAGGCTAAGGCGCGCAACCATCCGGCCCGATGACATGTGGACGCCGATGTACCAGCCTTCTTCGGCATGGAAAACTCCCAGCCGAAGCATCAGACCTTGGTACTCGAAACGGCCTTCTGTGCCTTGGCCCTGGATCAGTTCGACGCCCGATTCTCGATACGTTTTCATATGCTCGTTCAGCCAGCGATTCTCTCAGCGAGAACCCGTTATGTCAAGGTGTACTCAGTATTGCAAATCTGTTGCGGCTTTGCGGCGGCGGGAGTCACGCCGGGGTCATCCATGCCGGATCACGAGCACGTCACCGTCCGCGATCACATACTCCTTGCCTTCCAAGCGCAACTCGCCATGGTCGCGGGCCCCGGCGTACCCGGCGCGCTCGACGAGCTTCTCCCACTGAATGACCTCGGCGCGAATGAACTTCTTCTCGAAGTCGGTGTGGATGGTTCCGGCGGCTTTGACCGCGGTGGCGCCTTTGCGGATCGTCCATGCCCGCACTTCCGTTTCGCCGGCCGTCAAGAACGACATCAGGCCGAGCAGTGAATAGCTCGCCTGAAGGACGCGTTCCAGCCCCGACTGGTGCAGTCCGTAGCCCGCCATGAACTCTTTTGCTTCTTCCTCCGGCAGCTCGGCCAACTCCGATTCGATGCTGCCGCACACCGCTGCCAATCCGATGTTGGCGCGTTCGCTCAGCCAGAGCTTTCGGTATTCTTCTTCCACTTGTTCAAGGCTTCCCGCTTGGGACTCGCCGAGGTTGAGCACCAGCAGCATCGGCTTGGCCGAGAGAAACTGGAAGCCGCGTAGCACCTTGTCCTCTTCGGCAGTGAGCTCCAGCTCGCGTAGCGGCTGCTCGGCTTCCAGGGCGGCCTTGCACTTCAGCAGAAGGTCGCGTTCTTTGGGTAGGTCGGGGTTCTTGATGCGCTGCATGTCTTTCTCGACACGCTCGAGACGCTTCTCGACGACGACCAAATCGCTGAGGATCAACTCGAGCTCGACGTTCTTCCAGTCGCGCTCGGGATCAAGGCTGCCTTCCACGTGCATGACGGTGTCGTCGTCAAACAGTCGCACGACGTGCAGAAAGGCGTCGCCGACGCGGAGGCTGCTCATGATGCCCGGGTCGCGCAACGCTTCTTTCGACAGTGCCGGCATGTCGGCGTATTCGATGGTAGCGTGCGTGATCTTCGGCGGTTGAAAGACATCGGCCAGCCGGTCGACGCGTGCGTCCGGCACGTGCGCGACCCCTACCTGCACGGCGGTGCCACCGAGACGGGTCTCGCGCGCCATGCCGGTGAGAATCGT
>JAKZVK010000939.1:0-6531 GCA_047516085.1 Bryobacterales bacterium | reverse complement strand
GAACTGAGTTCATCTTAGCGCCGGCTTGGGTGTTGAAGGACGTTCAACGCCGGTTCGCGGTGGGCGGACGCAGCGGTCCGCCCCTACAATCGCTAACAGAAGGGCGGGCACAGGGGCCCGCCCCTACAATCGCTAATAGACCCCTACGAGGGGTTCCGCGGGTCTGCGGTTTGCTGTGGCAGCGGGCACGGCATGCCGTGCCCCTACATTTTGAACCTGCGTCTCGTGTACTGATCTAGACAAGTCAGCGGTATGCTACGCCGTTACATGCGCTTCAGCTTGTTCTTGATGCGCTTCTTGGTCTTGCGGTCGGGAGCGTATTCGAGCGCCGATTTGTAGGCTGCGGACGCTTCGGCGGTCTGCCCGCGACCCTTCTGTAGGTCGCCGATCTGCTCATGGACGGCGGTGTTGCGGGGTTGGCGCGTGCGGGCTGCGTCGAGTTGCGCGAGGGCCTGGGCCGGGTCGCCAGCCTTGGCGTGCAACTCGGCGAGGGCGAGGCGCGCGGCCATGAAGTCGGGCTGCGCTTCAACGACCTGTTCGTATTCGGCGATGGCGTCGGCGGTCTGCCCCTGCCGCGCCAAAGCGCGCGCCAGGCTGATGCGAGACGGCAAGTACGAAGGATCGTCCGCCAAGTTGGTGCGCAGCAGGTCAAGAGCTTCGACGATCTCGTCGGGGCGTGAGGGTCCGGAGCCATCGGCGAGCAGCACGGCGAGGTTGTGGCGCGCCTCCATTAAATCGGGGCGGTGGGTCAGGGCCGCACGGTACAGCTTTTCGGCCTCGTCTCTGCGGCCCGCCGATTCCTTGAGTGACCCCAGTGCAGTGCTGGCGTAGGCCAGGAAACGCTCTCGAGGGCCTGCGTCGAGCTTGTTCGCTTTGGCCAGGGCCTGCCGATAGGCCTTCTCGGCGGCCTGCCGCCGGTTAAGGCGCTGATAGACGAGCCCCAAGTTGTGGTAAGACGGCACGAAGTCCGGCGCCAACTCGATGGCGCGCTTGTAGGTGTCGATGGCGTTCGAGTAGTCGCCGGTTTGGTCGTACGCCAAGGCCAAGTTGTGGGCCGGGTATGCCCAGCGGGGGGCGTAGCGCATCGCTTCGCGGAAAGCCAGAATCGCGCGCTCGTAGTTGGCCTGCTCCAGGTAGGCGGTGCCGAGCGCGTTGTAGGAGTAGGCGCCTTTCGAATCGAGGCGGGCGGCGCGCTCGAGATCGCCGGCCGCCTTGGCGTAGTTCTTGTCGAAGATCGCGATCCGTCCCGCACAGAAAGCTGAGCGGGCGTCGAGCAGCAGCGATTCGGGCGTCAGCAACTTCGCGGCCTCGAAGTACGCCGCGCCGGTAACAAAGTCGTCGCGCGTCTGCGGTTCCTGCTCGCCTTTGAGGTATCGCAGCAACACCTGCTGGCCCTGAATCTCCAAGGCCGCCCGCAAGCGATTGGCTTGCGCCAAGTACTCCCGCTTGGGCAGTTGACGCCGCAGCGCGTTGAGCGCCGAGAAAGCGTTATCCGCGTCGCTCTGCAGGACGCGTCCCGATTCGACGGCATCGTGAAAGGCTTGCAGGTCGCGGTTGAGATCGCGCTTGCCCCTCTGGCGCGGTGGAACGGCCGGCGGTACGAACGAGCGGGTCAGCGTGCCGACCTGGGCCAGTAATTGCCGCGACGCGCCGGGTTCAGGGGCCTCCCAAGGGGTCATCTCGATGCCGGCCTGCCCGAGGTTGGCCATCGGCAGGGAGTTGTCGAAGTCACCGAAGTCGCGCGGGTGTTGGCGGTTGAAAGTTCCCTCGGCGACCTTCTCGCGAACGTAGTCGATTACGTCGTCTACCGCGACGATACCATCCTGGTCGTAGTCAGCCGCGCCATTCAAAGCATTCAGCAGGAAGTAGCTGAAGGCGCCGTGGCCGCCGCCGAACTGCCGGCCTTCGTAAGAGACTTCACGCGGACGGCTGGCCATCATGCCGAGGATCTCCCCGTCGGCCTCGCCCAACCGCTCGATCGCGCTGTTGATGCGGTTCTTCTTGCTCTCGATGGCGCCGACCTTGCCGGCGTGGCACACGTCCACGTAGATCTGCGCGCGCTTGACGGTGCTTAGCTCCTCGCGAACCAGCTCCTGCAAATCGGCCATCGGCAGAGCGGTGCTGCTGAGGTCTTGGGGGTCGCTGTCGTAGGTAACGATGTAGCCTTCGCGCGTCTCGGGGTCGACGGTGCCGTGGCTCGCAAAGAAGACAAGTACCGTATCGTCAGGGCCCGCCTCCGCCTTAAGAAAACTGTCAAAGGCGAGCCGGATAGCGGCCGTTGTGGCGTGCTCGTTGACCAGGAGGGTGATGTTTTCCGGTGGCAAACTGCCGCCGCGAGGGCTCCTCAGGTGCTTTTCAAACAGTTGGGCGTCTTCGTGGGCGAATTGCAAGGGCGGGATCTGCGGCGACTGATACAACGAGATGCCGATCAGCAAGGCGTAGGTCTTGCCTTCGCCGCTGAGCGCCGTTTCTTGTTTGCGCGCCTGATCGAGGCTCTCGGTGGCCTGTTGCTTGTCGTGGACGAAGAGGCGGCTCTTCACCCAGGCCGCCTCGGGCCAAGTCTCGGCGATGAGCCGATACTCCTGCAAGGCGTCGGTTGAGAGTTTGTATTGCTCGAACAAGGCGGCACGGGCGACGCGGGCGGCTTGGTTGCCGGGATCCGCGGCGATCGCCTGGTCGACCCGTTGCAGTTGCTGGAGTAGCGCATTGCGTTGCCCCTCAGGCAATGCCTGGATGCGGGACTCCGTGGTCCCCTCTGAGGTTTGCTCGGGCGTCAAGTCGCGAACCAGCGAGCCGCCGTAGTGTTGTTGGCTGGCTGCAATCGACCGCTCGACCGAAGGGAGGATGCAGGTTGCAACCTTCTGCTCGTTGCTCAGAGAGCCCGACTCGACGCGAAGTTCGCCGGCAGCCAGCAAAACCTCACCCTGCTGGGCCAGCGTCTGCGAGGAGTTGGTGGGACAGAAGAGGAATGACACCGTCCCGCCGGCGGCCCGAACCGAATCGCCGGGAAAGAGAATGTCCCCCGCCTTGACGCCCAAGGGCAGGGCCGTGCCGGCGCGAAGCAACTCTCCGCCCTGGGCTTCGAGGACCAGGCCAACCGCCTGCTCGGCTCGCGCGGGCAGGCTCAGCCCGGCAACTGCCAAGCCGATGGCCACGTGCCTTTGCCACGATTTCCAACCCATTCGGACTCCAGGCCTTCGTTACAAGCTCGCCGGCAGGAACGTGTGAAAGACGCGAGTTTAGCGCTGCGCCGCTACATCTGCGCCGTCGGCCTCCCCACAAATTATACGATGTAACGAGCCGGGCGGCTGCCGGCGCGTGTGGCGTAGAACACCGAGGTCATCACGAGGTGGGGCGATTCGGGATATCATTGGGCTCAACTAGGCACTCGATGCGGCAGGCAATATCGATCCTCTTGATAGTTTGGATCGCGGCGATTGCCGCGCGCTCCCAGACCACTGATGGCCTGATCGCCGGCCGGATTGTCGACGCCCAAACGGGACAGCCTATCGCCGCCACCCAAGTTTCCTACCTCAACCTGCAAACCAACACACGCGGGGTCGCCGATGCCGGCTCGTCGGGCTTCTACGCTCTACCGCTTCTGCCCCCTGGCGCCTACCGCATCCGAGCCACGGCGGATGGCTACCAGGCGCAGGAAGTGCATGAGCTGGAGCTGCCGGTGGCCAGCCGGGTCGATCTCAATCTGAAGCTGCGGCCGCTGGGGGACGTTTGGGAACAGGGCCGTTATCGCAGCGTGTTCTTTCCCGACTCGGAAGCGGTGCTCACTTTCTTCGGGCCCGATGTCGATGCCAGCCGCGTGGGCACCTTCGAGGCCACTTCGGGCAACCAGGCGGCGCTGGAATCGACCGTGTCGCAAGTGATCGACCCGGCGCAGGTCAGGGAGCTTCCGTTCACGGGCCGGGACATCTACACGATGCTCGTGACGCAACCCGGCGTGACCGCCGATACCACGACCGGGCGCGGGCTCGGCCTCTCGATCAACGGGCAGCGGCCGTCGGCGTCGAACTTCATGCTCGACGGCCTTGAGAACAACAACTACCTCATCACCGGACCGCTCTCGGCTCTGGCTCCCGAAGCGGTACAGGAATACCGCGTCTCGATGAGCAACTTCTCGGCCGAATACGGGCGCACTTCGGGATACCTGGCCAACGCCGTCACTCGCTCGGGGAGCAACGAGTGGCACGGCATCGGATACTTCAACCTCAAGAACGAAGCCCTTAACGCGAACGACTTTCAGAGCAACCGCGGGGGGCTGCCGCGGTCGCCGATGAAAGAGTCTCAAGGCGGCTTTCACGTCGGCGGGCCACTGCGTCGCAAGAGTCTCTTCGTGTCCGGAGCGTTCGAGGTTTTGCGCAGCCGGGGCCGAGGCCAGGCGACGGAATTCAGGGTGCCCGCGCCGGGCTTTGCCGAATCGTTCACGGCGCCCGGCAGCTTGGCGCGCCGCCTGCTCACTGAGTTCCCGACGCCCGCCACCGATCCAGGCAACGGCTTCACGTCGGACATATCCGTGCGGCCGCCGATTTCGATCGACCGCTACCTGACCCTGGTGCGCGCGGACTGGGTCTCGCCGTCGGGCGGCCATCGTTTGATGGGGCGCGTTGCGGTCGCGCGGCTCTCGCGCCCGGATTTCATCTGGTACCCCTACGAGGACTTCATCTCGCCGCTCAAGCAGCCGACGCTCAGCCTGGCACTGAGTCACGTGAGCGTTGTGGGGCCGGCACTGACGAACGAGTTGCGTTTCGGCTGGAGCCGCGACGACCTCCGCTGGGACCGCGCCCGTCCGGATATCCCGACTCTCGGCGTCGGGACCACGTTGCAAGAGGCCGGTGATGCGCTGGAAGACAGGCTGCGGCGAACACTGCTTCCGGGGAGTCCTGCCTTCTACGGCTTTCGCAACCGTACCCGCAACTGGGAGCTGAACGACAACCTTCTTTGGGTACGCGGACGCCACCTGCTCAAGGTCGGCGGAGGCCTGCTGGCCCGGACCATCAACGGTGAACTAACGGCGGGCCGTGATGGCCGCTACCTGTTCGACGACCTCTTTGACTTCTCGCTCGACCGGCCGAGGTGCTTCTCGTTCACGGTGTCGCGTAAAGACCTGCCCTGCTTCTCGGTCGCGGTGTCGCGTAAAGACCTGCCGGCAGTGACCCTGCCGCAATACGAGCGCGAGTACAGCTACAACCAGTACTACCTTTTCCTGCAAGACACCTTCAAGGTTGCGCCGCGGCTCGTGCTCAACCTCGGGCTGCGCTATGAAAACTTCGGCGCCCCGACCAACACCGGCGCGGTCAAGGACGGCATCGTCGAACTCGGGAGCGGCTCCAACTTCCCGGAACGGCTGGCCGGGGCGGCGGTCGTTTTTCCGACCGGCGGCGATCAGCAACTCTTCAGCCCGGATAACAACAATCTCGCTGCGCGGTTCGGGTTCTCTTACGACCTTCTCGGTGATTTCAAAACGGTCGTGCGTGGAGGCTACGGGATCTTCTTCGATCGGCCGTTCGACAATCTTTGGCAGAACGTCCGCCACAACAACTTCGTCCTGGCCAACTTCGTCTACGAGCCCTCGGCGTCGGAGGACGGTTACTTGGCGCCGGTGTCGAGCGTGTTGCCGGCCTATGAGGGGACCAACTTTTCGATGGATTTCCCGCGGCTGACGCTGCTCGATCCGAAGCTGCGGTCCGGCTATGCGCAGAACTACTTCCTCGGTGTGCAGCGCGAGCTGACACGCGACTGGACGCTCCAGGTCAACACCCTCGGCTCGCTGGGACGCGGCCTAATCACGACCGACATCGTCAACCGCCAGTTCAGCCTGCTGGTGGGGCCCTTTGGGCGCTTCAACGACGATTTACCGGATATTTCCTACCGCGCCAACCAGGGGCTATCGAACTATCACGCTCTCACCGCAGTGGCCCGCTACCGTGCCCGGCGCGGGACTCTCCAAGCGGCCTATACCTGGAGCCACGCGATCGACAATCAAAGCGATCCGGTGGCCGGCGACTTCTTCGATCTCAGTTTCACAGGCGTCGCCGGAGCGGCAAGCACAAGCAGCATGGCCGCCTTTGCTCGGCAATTCGACAGCCGGGCTGATCGCGGAAACGCCGACTTCGACCAGCGGAATAACTTCGTGCTTTTCTCGAACTGGGAGCTGCCGGAGCTATTCTCCTCGTCCAAGACCGCCGTGGTGTTCCGGGACTGGCAATTCGCCCAGGTGGCCGCCTTTCGAACCGGGTTTCCGTATACGGTGCTCGCGTCGTCGTCGGCCGCCTTCGGCCAGGGCCTGATCCTCAATCAGCGCGCCGATATCATCGACCCCGGCCTGACCCAGAGTGGCAGCGGCACGCCGATTCCGGGCGGGGTTCTTCTCTTGAGTGAACAAGGCTTCGCCAAACCGGGGACGAGTGTCCTCGGAAACTCGGGGCGCAACGCCTTCCGCGGACCGGGCCTGTTCAGCATCGACGTGTCGTTGAGCCGCTCGGTGCCGCTGAGCCGCCTGGGCGAGTCGGGGCGGCT
>JAKZVK010000938.1:0-6290 GCA_047516085.1 Bryobacterales bacterium | reverse complement strand
AGCGGAAACCGGAAACACAGCCAGACGGCGCGCTGGATTATCTCTGCAGGAAACCGATGTCGGCGGTAGCTGATCTTGTTCATAACAGGAAGCTACTCGCCACCCGCAGCTGACACCAGCCAGTTACCGTGACAGCACCTGACGCGCGGCATTTCGACGCCAAGGCGAGGCGCAATCGAGTTTGCGAACACGGCCGGGCGGATCGGATCGAGGTTCACGCCGACCGTGCCGGGCGCTGGCGTAATGGCGCGCGTCTCGCGCTCGCCTTCCGCGCCGCGCTGTTCGGTCGGCACGTCCCACAGTTCAAGCGGAATTCCGTGGCCACTGATTCCAGACGCCGCTTGTAGTTCCGCTTCCGCGCCGTCGACCATCCGGCCGCGGGCGGCGGCCAGCAGGTAATTGGTCAGCATGCCTTGCTGCGCAGCTCGATCCGCTCGCGCTGTTCGGCGTCCGGCTCGGTCGCTGCGCGCGTCTCGGCTTCGCGTTCCTCGTCCTCAAGCGAGATCACAGCGGCGCGAATCTGGCGCTCAAGGTCCGGCGTGCTGCGTTCGATGGTGTCGAGTTCGGTGCGTTGCTCGTCGGTCAGCTCATCGACGCAGGACAATTCGGCCATACGGCCGCGTTCTTTTGATTGCCGCTCGCGAAGCTCGCGCAGCCGCTTTTGTGCTGGAGTCATTTGGGGTGATCCTTTGGCGAAGTGGCGGACTCGATCCCACCTCGCTAAGAACAGGATCAACGACGAAGCTAGCCGAGGCTTATCTTTTGGTCAAGAGGTCCGCCACTCTTTTGGTCAAGAGGTCCGCCACCAACGCCCGCCAAGCCATTTCATCCGGCGTTTGTGGCCGTCGATTCTCGGTCGCCGTCTTCGCTACGTGACAGCTCCGGCAAAGCGTTTGCAGCCCGTGCGGATCGAATGGGTCCTGGCCCGGCTCGCGCTGCAGCGGCGTGATGTGATCGGCTTCAAGGCGTCCGGCCCGACCGCACATGACGCAGCGGTAGCCGTCGCGCTGGAAGACAGCGCGCCGGATGGCGTCCCAGCGGCGGGCATTCAGGTGGTTGTGATGCCGGCTCAAGCCCTCCTCTTCCGAATCAGTTCTCTAAGCGGCCGCCGGGCGGGGTGGTCTGGTGCTCATTCCGGGCACTACACGCCCGGCTCTGCCCCGCCGGCCTTCTGATGTTTGTTGACAAGATAGGCGGCAAAGGAGGCGCAGGCGCCGAACATGAACATGGCTTCGTCCAAGCCCACATCGGCAGCGGCCCTTTCGAGCAAGGAATGACGAATGCCCTGCTCGTCGCTTGTGTAGCCATACAAGCGATTAAACGCTTTTTTGAGTGCCGGATGCTTCAATAGCCCCGCTGTTTCCAGGGAGTCCAGAGCCAGACTGAGATTCTTGTTTGCTTTAGGATCGATCATGCGGGCAACCGATTCGACGGCGTGGATGCTGTCCGAAATCGAATCGGCATAACGACCTGCGTTGAGGTGCTCGACTGCCTTACGCAGATGGGTCGCCGCCCCGGGAGCTATACCGCTTTGCTCAACAGTCTCGATCGCCTGCCGTGTCGCCTCTCCCTGCTCTTTGCTGGTGCTGGGAATGAACCGGTAGGGAAAACGCGACGTATCTAGCCAGTAAGAAGCGCCATGTAACTCAAATAGACGCTTTATTCTTTTGGAAAATTCATCATCAATTTCTACTTCGTTTATAATCGCTTCCAACACTTCGAGCAATTTATTGAAATTTAGATATAAGCAGGCCTCCTCGAATTTCTTCATGACATTGAGATAGTCAGTAG
This sequence comes from Bryobacterales bacterium, assembly GCA_047516085.1. Classification (GTDB taxonomy): domain Bacteria; phylum Acidobacteriota; class Terriglobia; order Bryobacterales; family UBA6623; genus JAKZVK01. Next base: position 4,499 of record JAKZVK010000938.1, on the reverse strand, counting down.
ATACTTCGCTTTCTGGAATCTTTTCATATTTTCCTACTACACGCTCAATGAACCTTCCTGCTTGACCTTCAAAATAGTGGCCTCCAAGAGACCGTATACTGAGCAATAGGTCTCGAACTGTATTCCAGAGCTCTCGTCTTAGATCAGCTGAAATCTCTTCCAGTCTCATCGGTTCCGGGATCGGATCGTAGCCGTAGCGTTGCGAGAATGTGAGTTGGTCCAATGGGTCGTCCCGGCCGTTTGTCATCGTTTGTCAGCCTCGAACATCACTCTGCCTTGCCGCCGAACAGGGACGCGCACGGGAGGCGCTACCCTACCATACCCGCATAGCGCCAGCGCGGTCGGGGCATGGTCAAGGACCGCATGTAGGCGCCAGCCACCAATGTCAGGGCTGCCGCTACGTCATCGCGGCCGGTATTGTTGCTCCCCCGCTTTACCAGCCGCGCACTCCCTTGATCGTCGTTCTTGACCAGCGCTGCCGACAGGGACGCCGCGACCAACAGCTGGGACGACTCCTCGCACGAGAGCGGACCATCGGCCGCCATCTTGCGTAGCGCCCGGATATCCTCGCTCGCTTCCGACCACCGCGTCACTCTCGGGACAAGCGGGGTGCCGTTCACACAGTCGGCTAGCTCATTCAGCCGGAAGCGGTCGCACAGGTCGTCGAGCTCCTTCAGCGGGCGCGGCATGTCCTCGCCGGGCTCGGGCTCGAACTCCCGCAATTGGCGCTCGCGTCGCTCGAGGGCATCGGGAATCCGGGGCCGGCGTACCGCAAGAAGATGGTCCAGCACGTCACCGACGGTCCCGCCGTCTCTCAGCTCGATGAGCCTGTCCATCGCTTCGGACCATTGGCGCTTGTCGTCGTGGGTGCGGATCGCCGGCGCGCTGGAGCCGAGCGCACGAAACATCTCGCCGTGCTTGCGCGAACGGTACGCCTCGCAGGCCGGTTCCAGGGCGTCGGCGAAGTAGGCGATATGCGGATGCTCCTTGTTGGTGAAGGACTCGTTGAAGGCAAAGATGGCGGGAACGCTGGGATAGCCTTGCCTGCCTGCGAGGACGCGGTGCGTGAGCATCAGAATCTTGGTGGTCTCGGGGGAGAGATCCCAGCCCGCTCGGGAAAGGCGGTCGAGCACAATTTGAAGCGCGCGGTCGGCGGCTTCGGCAGGAAGATCGCCGCCCCAGTGGCCGCCGGGGCGGCGCTCGCCCGCCCAGATGTTGGTGTGAAAGATGCGGACCTCGCCCCGCGCGTCCGGATCGACGACGGACTGGGGCAGTTCGGGCCGCATGCGGTTCAGGCAGTCGACGACGGTCGGAACCGAGCGGAAGTTCGCCTCCTTGCCGATGACGGTGAGGCCCGGATGGTCGATCTGTCCGCAGCCGTTGCCGTAGATCTTCTGCCAGTGGTCGCCGAAGAACCCAAATTGCGGAGCGGCCTCCTGGCCGAGGAAGTGCTGCTTGATGGACTCAATCCAGCCGCCGTCGGTGTCCTGGTACTCGTCGATCAGGATGATTGGATACTTGTCAGCGAGGATACGCCGGAACTTGGAATGTTCCATGAGGGCGATGGTGAGGAGGAGAACATCGTTGTGATGGATGGAGATGCGGGCGTCATTGATGCCTCTGTGCCCGAGCTCGTACGCGACGGGACGATCGCCGAGATCGCTGGCTTCGGCGAGTCTCTCGGGCCAGTGTTCGAGTTCGGGCAGCCGATCGCGGAGCTGTTTTTGGAAGCCGACGATGAGCGACCAGCAGAACGCGTGGATGGTGTTGCAGTGGATGAGCGGGCTGCGGTCGGTGCGGGCCTCGATTTCGTCCTTGGCGACGTTCGTGAAAGTGATGCAGGCGATCCGTTGGTGGCGTTGCGGCAGGGTGTGGCGGTAGCGGTCGATAAGGAATTGAAGCGCCTTGACCAGTGTGTAGGTCTTACCGGCGCCGGCGCCGGCTTCGACGAGGAAGCTCTCCCCGCGCTCCAGGCAGCTATGGACCTGCTCGAGGGTCCTCTGGCTGGCCTTCTCAGCCGGGTTCATGGGCCGGGTGGGTTCAGCCATCGTGCGCCACCGCGGCTTCGGGGGCATCGACGGCGGGCGCGGCCCGGTCAATTGGCGCTCCGGCATCCGGAATGCCGCCGAGCGCGAGCCATCTCAATCCATCGAGGATGTAGCCGGGCGGGGACCAGTCGGTGTCGTCGATGGCGTGTTTGAGCGCGAACTCGGACTTCTTGATGGTGTTGAGCTTGTCCCATGCGCATCGGGCCCGCTCGTCGGGCGTTGCGCCTTCTATGTCAAAAATTGCCGGGTTTGCCAGCATGAACGCGTCCTCGAATGTGCGGCCGCAGGGACCGCCCTCGGCCTCGGGCCGTTGGAAGGCGATGCGGCGGAGGCTCTCGACCTTCGCAGCGTCGTCCCTGGCGAGAAGGGCTGCGGGCGAGGGGGCGGCGTTGCCGAACCAAGACTTGAGACAGGCGTTGCTCGTGGCGGTGCCTTGGTGGACGGGGCAGGCGGTGCCGTTGGCGGCAACTGAGTCGAGGTCGGTAATGATGAGAGTGCGCAGTTCCAGGAAGTCGAGAAGAGCGAAGAAGATGTGCGCATAGGCGCCGCCGACTTCCATGGTCGTGAGGTACTGGCTGGAGAGCTTGGGGTGGCCGGGCTCGGCCTGCTCCAGCTTGTCGATGATCACGGGCAGCAGCAGGCGCTCGCTCGTGCCTTCAATCAGCACGGCCTTGTCGGCGAAGAAGAGGTCGCAGCGCGTCAGGGTGAGGTACTGGTGGAGAAACCGCCTGTGCTCCTCGGACGTATCGCGCAGTCCTTGGCGCAGATCCTTGATCCTGGTGTGGCGCACGCCGTTGACGGAGGTGGGGACGAAATAGCGGATCGCCTCGAACCCGGCTGCGTTGGCGACGTGGGACGAATGGGTCGAAACAATGAACTGCACCGGCCAGGGCAAGGGAGCGGCTTCCTGGGCGCTGAGCTCTTTAGCGATCCTTGACACCTGTCGGATGAACACTTCCTGCATCTGTGGATGCAGGTGAGCCTCGGGCTCCTCAATGAAGACGAGGTGGACCCCGGGCGCGGTCGGTTCCGCGCGGAAGGTGCGGTAGAAGCTGACGATCCGAAGCAGGATGAAAATGAGGTTGCGTATGCCGAGGCCAGTATAGGACTCGGGCAGCAGGATGCCGTAATGGCCGGCGTATCGCACCCTGGTGTGGCGCGAGAGGAGGCGTTCGACGTCGAGTGTCGTCTCGGTTTCGAGCTCGGAGCCGTCGAGACCGGGATAGCCGAAATTTCGCAACGTCGGCATGAGTTTCTTCAGCTCTTCCCTGAAGTCGCCCTGAATCGTGTTCTGGATGTCGCGCACGGCTTCTTGGAGCGCCTGGGCGATGAGCTGCTCTTCCTCGCCGGCAGTGGGCGACTTCGCGGCGGTGAAGAGACCTTCGAGGATCTTCGCGAGGACGTCGGTGTCTCGCGAGGTGTCGTCGTCGAGCCCACGTTGGGCATTCACGAAACCCGTTTTCAGGAGGGAGCGGAGCGCGGTCACGGTCATCGGTTTTCGGTTGGTGTCGTCGTTGGGGTCTTCGGCCCATATGCTGGCGGTGAAAAAGGCGGGCACGCGCTCGCGGAGCTCCTGGAAGAAGGCGATGCGATCGTGTTCGGAGAGGGCGCCGGCCGGCTGGTCGGCGAACAGCGATTCGACGGCGCCGTCGCGCAGTTCGTAGCGGGCCACGACCAAGGCCTCGTTGCAGTCGGGGTCGAGGTCGACGATGAAGTCGCTGAGCGCGCCAAGGTCGGATTGGTCGGGGTCGTAGCGGAATAGGAGCCGCAGCTCGATGTTCGGAATGAGGGTGCGGACCTCGTCGTCGGGCCGCCCGGCGTTCCTGGCTGCGAGCGCGTCGCAGAAGCGGTCATAGGAGGTGTTGGAGAAGTCCTCGATCTGGAACCTGGGGTTCTGGTCCACGAGGAACCGGCGGATGGCCTCGGACAGGGACGTCTTGCCGCTGTTGTTGCGCCCGACGATGAGGGTCGTAGGGGTTTCGAGCGCGAGCTCGGCATCGGCCAGGAGGCGGAAGTTCCTGACTGTGACTTTGTGAATGTGCATGTGTGGCCCTGAATGTCGGGGGATATGCGTCAGGCAGGCGAGGTCAGGAATCCCTGATGATTCGAGAATAGCGGGAGATGGCGGCGCGTGACGCGACATGTTGCGTCACGATATAGATAGAATCCGGTGACTATATGATTACGGATCAAAACTGAAGGAAAATAAACGCAACAATAATAATGTCTTAGAGCACTATGATGCACAAGTGTGCCGTAGATCGTGAATCATGCATCTCGGTGGTCCGGGATCTTGACAGGTAGGTCGCCGGGGAAGTCCTAAAATCCGACGACGAGGTCATGGAAAGTCAGCCGTGGTCGGGAAGTTGAATTCGACCGGTTACGGCACGAAGACGGGGCCCCGCGCCCGTTTCTGCGGGTGGAGCGAAGAATCGAGGAAATGCGCAAGGT